>NZ_JAVKPK010000076.1:0-16057 GCF_031461075.1 Methanosarcina baikalica
CCAAAAACAATATTCAAAACCATAGAGACAACCAAGGCAAGGAATGCAGGTAGGAAGAGTCCATCCTGAAATACATCCGGCACAAGCCCCTAAACAACCACTCAGTAGCATTGTGCATGTGGCGGGCTCTGCATCACAAACACAATCGGAAATGCAATCCCAATGTGAACTTTCTAGTGTTTGCACTGTACCGCTGACAGAATCATAACCGAGTACTGTAAATATGCCATTGCTTACCACAACTGCTGTAGCAGTACTTCCAAGCTCATCATAGATGAATGATATAACCGCCGTGTCGTTTTCATCCTTGCCACTTAATGGCATTCCTACAAGCGTGCTAGCTATGGTTTCACTCTCATTCTCCATGGTGAATTTCTTTGCACTGATATTTTCAATTGAAGGCTTATATCCCGATTTAATCAGTTCTTCTCTCAGCTTTAGTACACCTTCATCTGATAGTGCCTTTGCTTTTGCCTCATTCAGATCTACTCCTGATAGTTTTGTTGCCTTCACCTTAGCACCAGAATCATCTTGCGTTCCAGTTTGTGGACAGTCTGTTCCAGCTGGGCACGCCATCGTAGGCGTAACCAGTACCATACTTGCAACGAGCATCATCATGAAAAGCCCGCTGATTTTTCTAACTTTGCTGTTTAGTTTCAATTTATTCCACCTCTTTATTTTTGTTTAAGAGCAAGGAACAAACCTTAAAATAGCTTTAAAGTAATCTGTTTCTTGCCTTTGGGCACGCAGGATTCAGGGGAGGGCTCAAGCTTTACTGAATCCTGCAGAACATTCCCACTTACTTAGTTTTAGACAATTCTTTATAAGTTCTCCGGCCAACCTCTCTAACTATCAGAGATCAGGGAATCTTTACAGATCTGAAATGAGTCAGCAAAGAAACAGTTAGAGACTTTGGCCGGAAGCTATATATCGAGCAATTTAACACCGATTGCTAAAGATCTACAGCTCGTAACCAGGTTTTTCGCTAGAAAAGAACAATCTATATACTTTTTAGATAGTGTAATTTGTTCCTGCAGTGAAGCTTAAAAGAAAACCCAGTATAGCCATCAGGCAGAGGGAAAAACCTGAAAAAAGACCGAGTGAATAGGCAAATGGCAAATTCAGGTTTGTGTTTATAAATTCATTATCCTGTTCTTTTTCCTGTATCTTTTCTGTGGAATTTTCAGTATTCTTTTCTTCTTCCGAAAGATATTCGTTAATTGATGTTTTTAGCTTCTCTTCAGTAATTTCTTCTATGGGAATCTTTGTTTCATTATTTATCACAATAGCCGGAACTTCAAGAAAACTATATTTGTTCCATTGGTTGAAACCATCAGCAGTACTGGTTTCTATTTTTAAAATTTCAATGCTATTATTTTTATATTGAGTTTCTATTCGATCGACAATAGGATCGGTTATTTCACAATCATGGCAACCTTTTTGATGAAAATACTGGATTGAGATGGGTTCTGCGCAGGCCATTGATATAAAAATAGAAGAGAAGTAAATAACAGCAAGCAAAGCTATTATATGAAAATTGATTTTCATGGGGATCCCTGTAAATAATTTTTTTGTTTCACAAGCCTGTGTATGCCGATAACAGGAAATTTAGTTATCCGAGTTTTGTTTACGCTGTGACCATTTTATTCCCAAAACTAGAATTACCAGTAGAGCTCCAAGAATTATACTTCCTTTTAAAATAGGAAAAATAGGGTAGTCAAGTACCAAGTAACGTACAAAAATGAAAACGCATGCAATTACATAGAAAATCAGCAATCTCATAGGATTTTTTTGATTTTCTTCTGTGCTTTCATCATATAAGACCTTTGATA
The DNA here is from genome assembly GCF_031461075.1 of Methanosarcina baikalica. Taxonomy (NCBI): domain Archaea; kingdom Methanobacteriati; phylum Methanobacteriota; class Methanomicrobia; order Methanosarcinales; family Methanosarcinaceae; genus Methanosarcina; species Methanosarcina baikalica. The sequence continues at coordinate 1,833 of NZ_JAVKPK010000076.1, forward strand.
ATGCGAGTCCCATAAATAATAAAAACAAAACCCAGAATATCTGATCCACATTGTAAACTAAAGATGCGTAGAGGTAAGCGATATATAGGAGTATTATAAGAGTCAGAAGACGTATCTGTTTTCGAATCGAGGAAGAGATACTGATTTCTTCTTTTTCGTAAGGCTCTGTGGTTTTTTCTTCATAAGATTTTGATTCAAAAATATGATTAATTATTAAAGAAATTGATGGGTTCAACAATTGTTCTCTTTTTCTATACCAGACAAGTAAGGAGAAATGTGTTGCTGTAAAAACGAAGGCTAGAATAAGAATTACCTCAGGTTCTATTAAGATATATCCTTTAAGATTTAAATAGGCAAATAGCAAAAAGGAAAAGAAATATGTTGCAACTGAACGCCATAGTTCTTGTTTCACTATACTATCTATCTTCATGATCCAACCACCACGGTATTTTTGGGAATTTTGTTCTGAGCTTCCAAAGTACAGCTATTATATGAGAAGCGCTTTTCATGGGAATCTCTGATACTAACCTTTTAGTTTCACAAACTTGTGTATGTCAATAATGCAGGAGATTTAACTTCATGCGTCTTCGGTTAAGTGAGGAATCATGATAAATTGGATTTATTCCCAGAACATGTGTCCAAAATTTAGATAGACTTTGAACTGGAACAGGGTATCGATTTTAGGTAAAGAAGCTAAAATTTGAGGCCAATTTATGACATAAAATCGATAGCCTTCAGGCAAGAAAATTCCTTAACCGATGACCAATGAAAAACAATTAAATTGTCCATACACAAAAGTATGGACAAACTTGTAAAAATCACATTGATTTGGATGTTCTTATGTCATCCTTTCTGGATGCTTTCAAGTTCATTAATTATATGCGTTTCAATTGGTGGGCTATTGATACTAACGTTTTCAATTCCGACGTCCTGATATCCAGAATTATTGGCCAGTCCAGATAAATCCATTGTCAAAGTTTTATCCATAATGTAATTGGATTTAACTGAGAATCCACCATTTAAATCTACCCAATTTTCTCCAGAGATATTGCCTACTGTTGTATAATTAATGGTTGTATTACTATAGTCTCTTTTTGCGTTTGAAACAAAATTTGTTTCTGATTTGATACCAATACATTCAAATTTACCGGCTTTTGTCGATATTGTTTTTGTACCTAAAAAAGTATAGTTTCCTGTACCTTCGAATTCATCTTTTAATAAAGGATTTTCATTTATGTTATTTTTGAATACAATTGTCCATGGTTTACCTTCTTGAGTTTCTTTTTCTGGATACTTTAGTAGATTTGGCAGTTCCGGTTGTACCTCAGGTATAATTTTATCTTTGGGATCTGATCTTATCAAGTTTCCATAAACGTCCATAATTGTGACGTATGAAGATTCAGTAGTGTTCCCATTTGTTGTTTTCGTTGATGTCATTTTTGAGGTTATATTCTTTCCATCAAAATCTGTAACTAACATTTCAATACGAATTGGTCCTGTATAATTTGTATTATTTGTGATATATCCTGTATAATTTGTATCACTTGTGATGTATGTACAATTGTAAACAAGTCTATCACCTACATGAAAATTATATTTTAGATTATAATCAGTTTGTGCTTTTCCAATACAACCAAGTTCAAATGCCATGATTACAAATAGTATAAGTATGAGTATAACCCCAAGCCTCTTTCTTGCATTGTTATACATGCTGTTTTCCCCTCCTTAAGACCGAAACGATCGAAGATATCGTCAATGAAATAACAATTACTCCGCATAGCAAAATTATCTCTGCAGTTACGGTTTGGCCATATCTAAATGAAATTAAACTACCACAAAGAAGTGCAATACCGTAAAAAATACCACTAAAAATTGACCATCGTTCAAATGATTTTTGATCTTTTGTAGAGGCTGAAAGCGTAAGGAAAAAAAGTCCAATTCCAGCCAATATAAGGTACAATCCATTTAAGGATATTTTTGTTGGGGTCGTTACTGTTGTTATAGTACCTCCTATAATGGCAAAAATTGATAAAAAAAGCAAAAAAAGGAATTTTTTTGAATTCCTTTTTATGATCACTCTCATTTGGCCAGCTCCTCATAACTGTAACTTTTCTCAGGTCCGTCGTCAGTTTCCATAATAGTATTTGTGGCATGCTGTATAAGCAAGTCCGCAGGCTCCGACACCAATTGGTAGGCATGCCAAACAAAGTTTTGCCTCTAATGGCGTGGCTGGATTTGGTGCCAAAAGCGGACCACAAATTAATACGCAAGTAGCAGCACTCCCCAAGCAAATCGATAAGTTGAAAACACAATCGCTTAGTAAACTATTTATCACTACAGTTGTGCTTGTTTTGGTTTGTGGATTGTAGCTATATAGTATAGTTTTGTTGGGTTCTTGAGACTTGTCATTTTTGAAACTTATTGCAGCAAATTTGATATCAATTATTGAGCTATCGTTTTTATTTTCCACTGGTATAACAAGTGCTGTACTGCCATTTTGTGTATATCCTTCATTTTTCAATTGCTCTTGATATTTTTTGACATTACTATCGCTTAAAGCCGTATTCAGCATTTTGTCTTTATCCGCTCCTGTTAGCTGTATTGGGTTTGCGGGAACCAAATTACTCCCACAATTTGTTCCAGCCGGACATGCCAACACAGGCGTAACCATGATCATACCTATAAGGAGCATTATCATAGAAAGCCCGCTAATTCGTCTAACTTTGCTATTCAATTTCAATCTATTCCACCTCTTTACTTTTATTCAAGAGGCAAGAAGCAAACTTTAAAATAGTTATAAAGTCATATACTTCATGCCTTCGGGTATGCAGGGTTCAGGATCGGTCTCAAACTTTACTGAATCCTGCAAAACATTCCCACTTACTTAGTTTTAGACAATTCTTTATAAGTTTTCCGGCCAGAGTCTCTAACAATCAGAGATCAGGGAATCTTTACAGATCTGAAATGAGTTAGCAAAAAACAGTTAGAGAGATTGGCCGGAAGCTATATATCGAGCAGTTTAACACCGATTGCTAAAGATCTACAGCTCGTAACCAGGTTTTTCACTAGAAAAACGTAACCTATATGCTTTGAGGTATTGTATTTTATTCTGAGGTAAATACGGACTTTACAAGATCTCTTGTCTTTACAACTTTGTCACTGATGGCTTTTTACCGCAAAATGGGCAAAGTTAGTTAATTCTTGGGACTACATAGGTTCAAGGTTTAAAAAAACGTAGATTGGAGAAAAAGATAGCCTAAATTAAAAAGAGATTGTGTTGAGACTGAAGTAGACTTTTTCAGAGACTTTTAGATAACCAGTATTTTAAGGCCGGATCAAGGTTATTTTACCCATATTTTTCTATCAAATTTTTATAAGAAGGATTTACTCTATAAATTATACTTTTTCCCTCTCTTGCTTCCTTTATGAGTCCTATTTCTTTAAGATTTCTCACATACCAGCTAATAGTAGCTCTGGAAACTCCGATTTCACATGCAAGATCTGTATTTGTATTACACTTTCCATTTTGTATTTCTGAAATTATTCTTTGATTTGTTATGTTTTGAAGGACAGAAATCACTTTTTTTTCTTCTTCGTCATAAGTGAAATTATTTTCGAAATATCTCATCTTTCCGCCGTCTTTATAGACTTCGATTTTGTTCTGAGCTTCCAGAATAGTTATATGATGCCTTACTCCTCCTCTGTCTAAACATATTTTTTCTACAATTTCACCAATATAGGCTCCCGGTTTAGTCTTGATATACGCATAGATACTAGATCGATTAGGATTATCAAGTACATTTCCTCTATCTGCAATTTTGAATCCGAGTATTACGAAAATAAGCTTTGCAAGATACAGCAGTATATCTATTACGGATAAGATGTGCATCGCAGCCAGCCAAAGTAGGAACTGCCAGTAGGGTATTACAGTATCTTCTACAATCTGCACATCTTCTCCAGCTATGGACACTCCAAATTGATCACCTGGTGCTGGGCTTACGATATATTCCGTAGCTCCGGCTGCCATTATTAAAAATGAATATATAAAAAAAAGGAGACATAGTCTCCTATAATTAATGCAGTGCAGCATTAAACGTATAGCTTTCAGATCCACTGACTGATTCCCCATAGACTTTGAACTTCCAGGTTCCTTGGTCCACATATCCCTGAGAGGGGTCTATATTGATGCGTATCCTACCATTTACACTTCCATCAGAATTATCATAGTATGTTCCGAGTTTGCTTCCTGAGGGAGTGTAAACGCTAAGAGTTAGGGAATCACTGGTATCTCCCCAGTTCAAATCCACTTCAAGATAATTCACGCCTGAGCCTACGTTTACATTGTGAGTTATAGTCTGCCCCTGAATTATGTACTGGGTTGATAGTTGCGAACGAATGGAATTCACCATATCGAAAGAGTTTTCTGTGCAGGGGCTAACAATGTAATCTTTTCCAGCAGAATCTAAAATATCTTCCTTGTCGAAGTTTACCGCATATTCGTCTTTGGCGGAAACTGCAGGAACAGCCATCAATCCTATAATAACGCATAAAATGAACACTTTCCAGGTTTTCATAGTATCACCAAAAAAAATAAGAAGTCCAGGCATATAACGTTTCGGTCCAAACTTTATAACAATCAGCATTATCGATCTTTATGAAAAATTGTTACAAAAAGGAATGATTTTCAGAAAAACAGCATAAGAATACCTTTTAGTTGAAGCATTTTGTCAAAAAATGAAAGGTAATGAGGATATTATTTCATCCCCTGCGTCAGGACAAAATCGTAAATTTTATAAGCTGGCTTTGAAAGCTTTTCAGAGCAGCTTCTTTCCGGGATCTGTCCAGGATATACACTCATAAACTTCTGTGATTTTCGATTTTATAGAAAACCTGATCTAAATCAGCTTAATAGGGTAAATATGCGTAAAAATGTATCAAGCTATTCATTTCAAGTTAATGCAGTTCGTTATTTCAAAGGATTTCTAGAGAGTAAAAATATAGTTCCATATTTTATACCCTTTCAATAATTTTGAGAAACAATTTCTGCAGATTCATTTCTTCTTCTTCGAACATGGATACAGTGCCGCCTGCCTTCTTGACAGCTTTTGCAATTTCTGGACGGAGCTTCATTTTCGCATGCACATGCAGAGTTCCATTCTGAATTTCAAGAGCTTGCACACCCTCTACATTCTTTACGGCTTCTGCAGCTTCAGGCAGAGGAATATCCTGAAACTCGAGCAAATAATGCACACCCTCCTTTATTCTTACGATATCCCGCAGATCCTCTACAGACCCGACTGCCAGAAGTTTCCCTCTTGCGATTATTGCTATGCGGTCGCAGATATCCTCGACTTCTTCCATGGAATGGGAACTTAGAAAAACGGTCACTCCTTTGCTCCGGTTCAAATCCTTTATAAGGTCCCTCATCATCTGGGCTCCCAGAGGGTCGATACCGCTTGTCGGCTCATCAAGGAAAAGGACTGAAGGTTCGTTGATCAGAGCCTGGGCAAGCCCGAAACGCTTGCGCATGCCTGTGGAAAAACCGCCTGTTTTCTGGTCTATAGCACGGGTAAGGTCTACGGTTTCAAGCAGGCTTACGATTCGTTTTTCCCGAATATCGGGTTTAATATCATAGAGTTTTGCATAAAAGCGCAGGTTCTGCCTTGCAGTGAGATTGTCATAAAAACCGGCAGGTTCGGGAAGAACACCTGTTGTTACCCTTATATTTATTACTTCGCGGACAATATCAAAACCTGCAACTTTCCCGCTTCCTTCACTTGGTTCGAGTAAACCGATAAGCATTTTCATAGTCGTGGTCTTACCAGCCCCATTAGGGCCAACAAAGCCGAATACTTCTCCTTTTCTGACCTGCAGGTTCAGGTTGTCTACTGCTCGAATTTGATTCTCCTTTCCGAAAACCTTACTCAAATTAATGGTTTCTATTGCGAATTCGTCTGTTTTCGGTACAATTTCATTTTGCTCTAACTCAATGCTCATTGATTCCATGTTCACCGCCTTCCGAATTTACGTACTACAAAAACAAGCACAAGAATCGCAAAGCCCAGCATTCCTATGCCGAGGAGCCCGCTACTTGATGATTTTTCAACGTTTACCTTGATACTTTTCTCAGAACTCACAAGGTCGTCACTCTTTGCCCGGATAAAAATTTCCTTAACACCGGAGCCGGCATTGGCATTTGCAGTAATCTCTACAGGTATGGTTTTGGACTCTCCTGCTTCCAGCTCGTCTACCGTTCCGAAACCCTGAATCTGACTGGTGATGCCGGTTACCTCGTTAATTTCAAGAGTAACATCTTCCATAGGTTCATTCCCTCTATTCTCAACATTAACCCGGACTTCAAAGGAGCTTCCAGGATTCAATGTAAATTCATTGGGGCTGGAATCTATTTTAAGCAGTTCTGCATTTTCAAGATTATTATTGATATTTACTTCAAGCTGCCTGGAAACAGTCCTGTCTCCGTTTACTGCTGCAACTGTGATTGGGTAAAGTCCACTTGTAGCGTTCTGGAAAGGCTTGACCTTAACAATAAAAATTTGTTCTTCACCTTCAGCAAGTATAAAGGAAGAAAGCCTTTCATCTTCATCATCGTCAGTGACAAATTCCGTGTTCCAGCCTTCAGGCTGGCTCAAAACTTCAAGATTCAGTTTAAGCGGTTGATCGTACCGACTTCTCAAGGAAACCGCAAACTCAGCAGTTTTTTCAGGCCGAATTGCAAGTCCGACAATACTGGAATTAAACTCTACGTATGCACTCAAATCCTCATTCTTTGCCAGTTCGGGATTTATTGTTACACTGAGAGGCAAGAGTACACTCTGATTGCTTTTTTCAGGGCATGCTGCCACTAAAATTTCATAATCTCCTTCGGTCGCATTGAGCGGAGGATTTACGAGAACATTAAATTGCTGATTTCCTTCTCCAGGGACTCCCAACCTGGTAACCCTGGATCCATCAGTTGAAAGCAAGTCAACTCCCCATTTTTCGGGTTTTGAAACAAGATTAATCTGAAAATTTACTCTACTTTCATATTTATTTTCTACAAAAGCCCCGAAACTGACAGGAATTCCCGGATGGGTCTTTTTTCCAGGGATATCAGAATAAATCTCCAGGTTAGGCATTGCATTCCTGTCAACTGTTACTGTAAATTCCTGATAAATCTTGTCATAATTTCTGATACTTTCTCCATAAGGTCTCAGACCTATTTTTATAGGGTATTCCTCGTCTTTTGCATTTTCAGGAACTCTTACTTTAAGAGTCAATTCCCTTTCATCGGCTTCTTCTGGTAGAGTAATTTGGCTTACCTGATTGCCGTTTGCATAGATACCTGCAGTCCAGTTTTCGGGTACTTTCTCTACGAAAAAAGTAACCGATGTACTCTCTGAAGTATTGTATCCCTTTTCTACAGTAAAGCTGAACTCCACCAGGTCTCCAGGTCTTGCAACCTTCCCGCTGACATCGTTTCCTACTGTAACCTGGGCAAAATCAGCTCCTGCAGGAAAGGGAATTAGAATAAACAGCATGAATAACACAAGGAGGAATTTCGCTTCATTTTCAGGCATTTATATCTTTCCTCAAAAACATCGTACACGTAACGATCAGGAAAACTTGGAAGAGCTGTAAGCGGGACTGCAAGATTTAGCTACTTTAAGTCATGACTTTTTCGTAACTCATGGGTTAGCCACGATTCCCAAAACTCTACTTCATCCTGAAAAATATCTATCGTTTTATAGAAAATATGGTCTTGTTTAAATGTTTTGTGTCCAAAGTCTCTAACAATTATGAAAAGAAGCTCAAATTAAGATTAATTTTTTTATAATATTGACTAATGTGTGAATTGTTAGAGACTTTGGACATAAGATTTATATCAATGTGAAAAAGTAGAAATTTATGGAGTCCAACCGGATGCGAAAAAAGCGATTGAACTCCAGCCCCTAAAAGAGGTAAATCTGCATAGTTTTATGATTACTTAATACTTGCGGATTTTACCTCTCAATAAGGAATTCTTGAGAGGTGTTAGATAAAATGAACATAAAAGCTAGTTTAATGATAGCACTCATAGCATGTGTTATGCTTGTGGGTGTTGCGGCAGCAAATCAAGAAAATCCTGAAGCAGGAAATACATGGGCAAGAGCAGCTCTTTTCAACTTAGGTCCTGGGTACAACTCTGTTAGTGGATCTTTAAGCTCAGGTGATACTGCAGATTATTGGCGTGAAACTAATGCTGCTTGTGACGTAGAGGTTATGTTGTACTTAGACCCAACTTCACTTTCACGTGGTGGAGTAGCTCAGATGTACGAAGGCAACAGTGGACATTCCTTTATGCAGCGTGTACAGCAAGGTAATAATGCCTGTCCTGACACTCATCTGGATGTAGCCCCAGTATACGTTACTATGACTCCAGCTGGCCTTGGAGATTATACCTTTACTGTACGGAGGTATTGAGAATAATAAGAGAAATTTCCATTCTGGTATTCGCACCAGAATGGTTAACTTTTTTAGAGATTATAGAATAAATTTCTAAATTTGGAGGGGAATTCATAATGTTAAAATATATTATGATACTTATACTTTTTTTATTAGTTGCTACAAACATAGCATCTGCTAATCCAGCATCCGAAGATTCAAACATTAGCGTTACATCGCTTGACAAAATCCTCCAGCTAGAAAAAGGATTTACAACAACTTCAACAGCATGGAGTCCCAATGGACAACATCTACTTGTAACCTGTTCAAAATTTGTTCCTCCTTCAAAGAACATTGTTAAACATTATCTATTGGACACGAATTCTCATACTTTTGGGGAAATCAATTATGGGATTAATGAATCAGATACCAATGGCATATTAGATGCAAAATGGATCCCATCTGGAAACAAGATCTATTTTGAAGTTTCAAAGGTTGACCGAACAGGTTCTGGTTATTGTTTCGTTATTTGCAATCCTGATGGTACGAATTTGAAGTGTGTAGGGACCGATTATACCGATCTTTCAGCCGTAATGAAAAATGTTGGGAATATTGGTTTTCAGAGAAATCCCAACTGGAACCTTGATTCCAGTAAAATCGTATTTGAATGGGAAAAACCCGGAAATCACTCTCCTGGGGTCTATATAGTAGGCGGAAATGGTACAAATGCCCATGAGCTTCCTTCAGCTACATATCCGAAACCTGTCTTTTACGATTTTAACAAAATCTTTATTGTTAAAGATGAAGGGACTGTAGAGCTTATTAATGAGAGCGGTGATTTGATTCAAACATTCCAGCCGAAGAACGAAGGTGAACAATATTGCGCTTTTTTGCTTAGCCCTGACAGAAAAAAAATAATTTTCGCTTCAGGGTCACCAGGTAGCTACAATTTACAGACATATATATGTGAGATTGATGGTTCAAATTTAAAAGGAAATATTTCTTACAATGAAGATCTCTGGGTAAACGAGTCCTGGCAACCAAAAGGTTCGCTTTTGCTGGTAAATCAGAATAGAAATTTGTATATTGTAGAAGGAGATGAAAATAACAAGCGTCTTTTGTATGAAGGCAATGCCAGTGAACCCCAATGGTTCCCTGATGGGAAGAAAATACTGTTTGTTGAAAACGGAAACAAACTGTATTCAATAGATGTTGATGGAACCAATCTGTCCTTTATCACCAGTTTCGGCCCTACTTACTCTTACTTATGGAGATATTTCGACAAAGGTCAGCATTTTTCAATAAGCCCATCCGGAAACCTCATAGCTTTTATGTCTGCTTTTGACTCAGTCACTGGAAGAATGATTGAAAACAATGACATTTATAAATTTGATATCGCTGCTCCTTTGTTCATCATTAATTCAGATGGCTCGAATCTCACTCAGGTAACACCTGCAGTAAAGGGAAGATTTGATACATGCATAAGCTGGAGTCCCGATGGAAAGCAATTCACTACTGGATTCGCTACATATACAGATCCTGGATGGGATTATGGGGATAGCTCTATAGTTAGAGTGAATTCTGAAAACTCTTCGTCAATCTGGAAGAATTTGCCTGTAAAGGAAATTATCAAGAGCGAAGGATCTGGCACCGTTAATAAAGTCCAGATCAGTGAACCAGATTCTAAAAATACATCGCAGGTTTCTAAGAGTAAGGAGGCAAGTAACCAATCTCCTTCTTTTATGTTTTTGCAATTGTTTGTTTGCATAATGAGTATCTGGTTGCTGCATAAAAGCAAGGAGTTATGATATCGTGAATAAAAACTGCGTTTTAACACTGGCACAAAAAGAATTTTCAGACAAACTGTATGAACCAAGTTTTTTTATACTTCTGGCTATATTTATGAGTACCCTATTCATATATCTACAAAGCCGTACAAATGATTTTTGGGACGTTGTCCAAGTGATTGGTGTCTTCTTTCCACTGGCAGGTATAGCTCTCGGATATGATGGGATAATTAAAGAAAAAAATAGCAAAAGCCTGAATGTTTTATTGACCCATCCAGTTTTCAGAGATAATATTATAACAGGCAAATTTCTGGGAATTTCAATAACTCTTGCACTTGTAGTATTTTCATCCCTGACAATAATTGAAGCATCGGATTTCCTGATTTCTGGGAAAGTTGCTGATCTTGATTCCCTCATACGTCTGCTAATTTTCGGGATATTTACTTTCCTTTATTTACTAACTTTTGCAGCTTTTGGGCTTTTTGCTTCAGTCCGGTGTAAAACAGAAATTGAGTCCCTCACGTTCGGAGCTCTGGTCTGGATCAACATGTGCTTTGCCCTCGGCCCCACTATTATTATGCTTTCATCTTTCGCATCGGGTCAAACACTGTTTGATATGACGAAAGAGTTTGCTTCGACAGCTTCCTCATTTTATAACATCTCGCCATTGCATCACTTTGCTGAGGTGACAATTGGAGATCTGGATTTGAGTTATTATGGAGGGTTTCATATTCAGACAGATGTGTATGGGTTTATGGATACTAAATATTCGATATCTTACCTTATTGGCTATTACTGGCAAAATGTAATAATCTTGTTAATTCTGCCGGTTGTCTTTCTTGCAGCTTCATACATTTCATTTTTGAGAGACGATATTTAAGGAGGAAATATTGTGGAAAATATCTCCAACATTAAAGTCATAGCCCAAAAGGAGTTTGCTGACCATCTAAAAAGTCCTGTATTTCTTTCATTTACAGCTACTTTTACGCTTGTTATCCTTGCCTATTCATATGTATTAGGGACAGAAGTCGAATATACTTTAAATGTTCTTGGCAGTCCTGATTTGATGAGAGGGTTTGAAGGGGTAGCAGAGGTTGTTGGTCGTTTTGCACCAGTTATGGGTATAGTACTGGGTTTTGATGCAATTGTCAGAGAAATAAAATCCAGTTCTATGAATGTTTTATTGACTCATCCTGTATTCAGAGATAATATAATTCTTGGCAAAATCCTGGGATCGGGGTTATGTATTCTATTGGTACTCTTCTTCTCTGTCAATTTAGCAACCGGAGTCATGCTAATAATTTCAGGAATTCCGGTTACGATGCAGCAAATCGCAAGAATTGAGATGTTTATATTCCTCACTTCTTTTTATTCTTTAATCTTTCTTGCAATTTCTATAATGATTTCAACAATAGCAAAAAAATCAAATAATTCCTTTCTGTTCAACCTTATTTTATGGCTTATCATAACGATATTGCTTGCCAAACTAATATTTATTGTAAGTTATGCTTTTTCTGAAGATCTCAATACAGCAAATGACCAGACTCAGATATTCAAGAATTTCTTACCTGATTATCATTTTGCTGTTACTGCTATAGGAACCAAAGATGCTGACACAGGACTTACTTCTGGAATAGGAGGAATATTTGATACTCGTTATACACTTGGAGCCTGGGCATGGGAGTTCTGGCCCAATCTGGCATACCTTTTCGTGCTACCCTTCATTTTGCTTATAGGCTCAGTGCTCGCATTTTTGAAAAAGGACATAACCTACTAAAGAAAATGTCCATGAAGACAACTTTAGATTAAGCATCATAGATGTGTATCATTTTTCATTCTGGCATTTCACCAGAATGAATTATTTTTAAGATTGTAAGATTACTTTCTAAATTTGGATACGAATTTGAAATTTAAAGGAAATTGCGCTAACTTATTTTTGTTATTTGCTGATCCTAAAACTCAAAATCTACTTCTTTGACGCTCATTTTTGAGATAGTCAAATGAGCTTCTGAAAGGAAAGTAATTCTAAAACTCTTTAGATTATGGGAATAGAAATTGGTTTGGAGACAGGCCCATTTCGTGGGAATTAGTTAATGCATAACATCAGGAGCAGTAATACCACGAATAAATCAAGAATTTCAAGAAAATAATATTGTAGAGGACACCTGAACTAAAGAAATTGTTGTGGAATTGGAGTAGACTTCTTTAACAGCTTTTAATAACCAATATCTTAAAAGTAATCCAGGTTATTCTATGAACTGATCCCAAAACCAATTTTATTCTCAAATCAGTAAAGCTTCAAAACTATTTTCCTTGATTAGAACCTCAATTAATTATTCGGAATACTGGATTCAGAGAAGAAATTTTGAGTTTTGGGATTAGCTCTACTTGTGTTTTTCAATTAAGTTTTCATAAGAAGAATTTACTCTATAAATTATATTTCTTCCTTTTTTTGTTTCCTGTACTATCCCTATGTCTTTAAGGTTTCTAATATACCAGCTAATAGTAGCCCTCGAAACTCCAATTTCCTGTGCAAGAGTTGCATTTGTAGTACACTTATTATTTTGAATTTCTGAGACTATTCTTTTACTTGTTATGTTTTGAAGAACAGAGATGATTCTTTTTTCTTCGTTATCATAGCTGAAATTGTTTTCGAAATACCGTATTTTTTCCCCATCTTTAAAGGCTTCGATTTTGCTTTGAGCTTTAAGATTTTTTATATGGTATTTGACTGCTCCCCTATCCAGATTTAACTTTTTTGCAATCTCACTAGTATATGTTCCAGGTATAGTTTTAATATAGGCATAAACTTTAGATTGACTGGAATTATCGGGTCCATTTGCGTCCCCTGCAATTTTGAATCCGAGTATTACGAAAATAAGCTTTGTAAGGTACAGCAGTATATCTAGTACGGATAAGATGTGCATCGCAGCCAGCCAAAGTAGGAACTGCCAGTAAGGTATTACAGTATCTTCTACAATCTGCACATCTTCTCCAGCTACGGATACTCCAAATTCATCACCTGGTGCTGGGCTTACGATATATTCCGTAGCTCCGGCTGCTATTATTAAAAATGAATATATAAAAAAAAGGAGACATAGTCTCCTATAATTAATGCAGTGCAGCATTAAACGTATAGCTTTCAGATCCACTGACTGATTCCCCATAAACTTTGAACTTCCAGGTTCCTTGGTCCACATATCCCTGAGAGGGGTCTATATTGATGCGTATCCTACCATTTACACTTCCATCAGAATTATCATAGTATGTTCCGAGTTTGCTTCCTGAGGGAGTGTAAACGCTAAGAGTTAGGGAATCACTGGTATCTCCCCAGTTCAAATCCACTTCAAGATAATTCACGCCTGAGCCTACGTTTACATTGTGAGTTATAGTCTGCCCCTGAATTATGTACTGGGTTGATAGTTGCGAACGAATGGAATTCACCATATCGAAAGAGTTTTCTGTGCAGGGGCTAACAATGTAATCTTTTCCAGCAGAATCTAAAATATCTTCCTTGTCGAAGTTTACCGCATATTCGTCTTTGGCGGAAACTGCAGGAACAGCCATCAATCCTATAATAACGCATAAAATGAACACTTTCCAGGTTTTCATAGTATCACCAAAAAAAATAAGAAGTCCAGGCATATAACGTTTCGGTCCAAACTTTATAACAATCAGCATTATCGATCTTTATGAAAAATTGTTACAAAAAGGAATGATATTCTGAAAAACGGCATTATAATACCTTTTAGTTGAAGCAATTTGTCAAAAAATGAAAGGTAATGAGGATGTTATTTCATCCCCTGCGTCAGGATAAAATCGTAAATTTTATAAGCTGGCTTTGAAAGCTTTTCAGAGCAGCTTCTTTCCGGGATCTGTCCAGGATATGCACTCATAAACTTCTGTGATTTTGATTGCATTTTACATTTTTTTCAGAAATTTCTGCAGAGCGCTAAATATTCTTTGGGTTATGTAGATGGACTTATAATTCTGTGATGAAAATTCAGTGAAAAATAA
>NZ_JAVKPK010000077.1:0-15178 GCF_031461075.1 Methanosarcina baikalica
ATGTGTCGATGTAACGTGTTTTTTGTAAGAAAATACTGTAGTAATTAGCGGAATTTGTCAAATTCGGGTCATAAAGATAAGTTGTATTTGGATTCGGTTAAGGTTCTAAATATCAAAAAGTGTTCTTTTTTATGCTATATATAGAGGGATTCTGTTGGAAAATCGCTATATATAATATTTGAAGTTGTGCATAAAATTCGCTAACCGATGACAAAAGAGATAAGCTGGAAGCTTTTGACAAGTACTGGGATTTTTATGAGGAACTCTGCGAGTTTGGAATAAATCCCAATTCAGAAGTAGTGAAGCAATTATCTGAAAAGTTCAATCGGTTGTTTTCGATCAAAACAGGATATGAACAGTTGGACGAACGAATCGGTAAGACGAAAGAGAACAGGGAACATTTGTTAAAGGTACTGATTTTACCAGAGATTTTACTACATACCAATGTCGCGGGGTTAGCGGTAAGAGCAAAGGTCATAAAAAGAGACTTGAGCCTTCAAAATATAATAGATGAAGGAACAAACGATACATTTATGATGATTGTTCAAGCAGCAAAGAAACTGAGTGTAAATGCATATGATTACATATTTGAGAGAGTGAGCAAAACATTTGAGGTACCAGCTCTAGCGAAACTGATCTGAGAAAAAAGCTCACAGAGTTGAAAGTTAGAGCTTTCCACTCAATTTGAATAGGATACAGTTCAATGTTAAATTCTCATTTAAAAGTGTCTCTGAGGAACCTACAATCTTGTTTTTAGGATTTTTTCATCCCAAATTCTATATCCTATTAATGAATTATTATCCTCTCGAATACTATACTTAAAACTGGCAGATTGTAAACGCTTTTAAGTTGAAGGCGCTTGCAATTGATCGAATACTATACTTAAAACTGGCAGATTGTAAACACTTTTAAGTTGAAGGCGTTTGCAATTGATTATTGGAGATATACACTGGATGTATTATGACGAAACCGCAGATGCGGTTCTAAAAGCTCTGAACACGTCCGAAGCCGGGCTTAGTTCGGAAGAAGCAGAAAACAGGCTTGAAAAGTACGGGAAAAACGAACTCAAAGAAGAAGAAAAAACGTCTGTAGTGAAGCTTTTTCTCTCTCAGTTCAAGAGTTTTCTGATCGTTATTTTGGTAGTTGCTGCACTGGTTTCTGCCGCTCTCGGAGAGCTTATCGATGCCTTTGTGATAATGTTTACGGTATTTCTTGCAGGCGTACTTGGCTTTGTCCAGGAGTACAGGGCAGAAGAATCGATCAAACTTTTAAAATCACTGACCAGCCCCGAAGCTCTGGTAGTAAGGGACAAAAAAGAAGTAAAAATTCCTTCAGCTCTGCTTGTTCCGGGCGATATCCTGCTTTTGCAGACAGGGGACCGGATTCCTGCTGATGCCAGATTGCTTGAGGTTCTTTCCCTGAAAATTGACGAATCCTCCCTCACAGGAGAATCCGCCCCTGTAGGAAAAAGCACCGACGTTTTCCCTCTCGAAACCCCGGAGCCTGATAGGAAAAATATTGCCTATACCGGGACTGCAGTAGCCTATGGCAGAGGAAAGGCAGTAATTACGGCAACAGGCATGAATAGCGCCTTTGGTAAACTGGCCGGGCTTCTCGGAGAAATCGAAAGGGAGAGAACCCCCCTTCAGGAGAAACTTGACCAGTTCGGGCGCTGGCTCGGGATTGCAACCCTCGTAGTCGTGGCTTTTGTGGCAGTGCTCGGAGTCTTGCAGGGTTTCTCTCCCTTTGAGATGTTTCTCTGGGGTGTTGCTCTTGCTGTAGCGGCAATCCCGGAAGCTCTCCCTGCGGTTGTAACTGTCGGGCTTGCTCTCGGTGTTCGAAGAATGGTGAAGAGACACGCTCTTGTCAGAAAACTGCCCTCTGTGGAAACTCTCGGCTCTACCAACATCATCTGTACAGACAAAACCGGGACACTTACCCAGAACAAGATGACTGTTGAAAAGGTGTATGTAAACAGAGCTGTCTTAAACGTTACAGGCAGAGGGTATGAGCCTGTAGGCGATTTTTTCAGGGGAGACGAGCCTGTTTCCAAAGACGAGCCTGTTTCCAAAGACGAGCCTGTTTCCAAAGACGAGCCTGTTTCCAAAGACGAGCCTGTTTCCAAAGACGAGCCTGTTTCCAAAGACGCGCATCTTCATAAACTGCTGGTTGCCGGGGCCCTTTGTAATGACGCAGGGCTAATCCAGGAAGAAGAAGTGTGGGACATTACAGGCGACCCTACAGAGGGCGCTCTTGTGGTTGCGGCAGCTAAAGCAGGAATCTGGAAAATTGCGCTTGAGGAGAAACACAGACGCACCGGAGAAGTTCCCTTTTCTTCCGAGAGGAAGATGATGACTACCCTGAACAACTCCAAAGACGGGCTGTATGCATATTCCAAAGGAGCTCCGGAAGTTATCCTTGCCTCCTGTACAAAAATCTTCCTTGGAGAGCACGAGGAGCAGTTAACCCCTGAAATAAGGCAGGAAATCCTGGACACCCTACATGAGATGGCAAACCAGACTCTTCGGGTTATGGGATTTGCCTATCGTAAGGTTGCAGAAAATATCCTCCCTGAAGAAGCTGAAAAAGAAATGGTTTTTGCAGGGCTTATGGGTATGCGCGATCCCCCAAGAGAAGAGGTCAAAGTTGCGATTGCCACCTGTGCTGATGCGGGAATCAGGACCGTAATGATTACAGGTGACCACAAAATAACTGCTTTTGCAATTGCAAGGGAACTTGGAATTTTCCGGGAAGGAGACCTTGTCCTTACTGGCATCGAACTCGATGCCCTGGACGACAGGAAATTTGAAGAGATCGTGGAGAAGATTTCAGTCTACGCAAGGGTATATCCTGAACACAAGCTGAAGGTCGTTGAAGCTCTTAAGAAAAAAGGGTATGTGGTTGCAATGACCGGAGACGGGGTAAATGATGCTCCTGCCCTGAAAGCCGCAGATATGGGCATTGCAATGGGCATTACAGGAACGGATGTCAGCAAGGAAGCGTCAAGCATGATCCTGACAGACGACAATTTTGCATCCATTGTGTCGGCAGTCGAAGAGGGCAGAAATATATTGAAGAATATCAAAAACTTCATTGCCTACGGCCTAACCTGCCACATAGGAGTAGTCCTGATTGTCCTTGTCGGGGTGCTTGCCTGGCAAATCCTGCCTGTTATTGCCGTCCAGATCCTCTGGATCAACCTTATCACAGACGGCCTACCTCCAATGGCGCTTTCTCTAGAAGCCCCGGATAAGGGGCTTATGAAGCAGAAACCCAGAAAATCAACAGAAGGGCTTGTTTCAAAAAGAATGATCATAGCAAGCCTTGGGTTAGGATCTTTGATTGCTATCCAGTCTCTCGGAGTCCTTTACTGGTCTCTCAATAACGGGGTATCTCTTCCAAAGATCCAGACTCTGATCTTTACCCTGGTGGTTATTTCCCTGATGTTCAACGCCTTTAACTGGCGTTCGGACAGGAATTCTATATTCTCCCTGGGAATTTTTACCAACAGGTCCCTTATCTATGCTGTATTGAGTACCGTGCTCCTGCAGCTTGCCGCAATCTATGTTCCGATTATGCAGACGGCTTTTCGGACTGTGCCTCTCTCGTTCTCCGACTGGGCAATGATCATTCCGCTGGCTTCGACCACCCTCATAGCCATGGAGATCACGAAATATCTGGAAAAGAGGATTCACAGGTAAAACCAGGGAATAGGGTCTGCTTTTAAGCAAACCCTTTCGACTTTTTGGACAGAACGGGATTATTCGTTGTTAAATCCCTTTTTTGACCTGGAAACTTTATATCCAGGCAACTATTTCCAACTCCACTAAACAGCTCAGTGCCAAAAAACTGTCATCCTGCAAAATAAGAGGATCAGGTCGCTCTACCGATATCACAGAAATACATCATCGGGTTTGCATGTTCCAGGCAATATTCTCCCCAGACAGCACAGGTTTTGCAGAGACATTGTTTGTTGGGATTCAGAACACAGGAAGCAGCACCTGTCGAACAGTAGACTCCTGGAACCTTTTGAAGCTCCGGAGCTTCACCTTCACCTAAACTTTTAGTTTCGTTTCTTAAGTTTCCAATTTTTTCCTGTGTACCTGCACTGTCAGCCTGGACAGGACACTGCGGACACATACACCTTTTGATATTTGATACACTATATGGAACCTCTGCTTCTACGGCTGCACTTTTTTCACTCATTTTACGCCCCCTAAAAAATATTCCTGAAATAGATTCACTTTGTATTTTGGCTTTAGAGAAGAAAAGCCTTTTGAGTTCGGGAGCTTTTTTAATTAAGTTAAAAATAAGGTTCTCTCTTCTGCTTTTGTTATGATCATTTATCTTTTTAGATGTCTTTTTGTTATGGTCAGTATCTACTTATTGGATATTGTAGATTACACATTAAAATTCGATCAAGTAATTTATACGAAGTCTTGATAGATTAAAAATATAAAACAATGTATATAACAAAATGAAGTAGCCAATATTATATAATTAGCCAATATTATATAATATCACTGAGCTTAAATACCAAGGTTTGATATTCTAATTAATAAGGGCCCAAAATAGTTCTCACTCATTATACAAGATATCATACTCAGATCAGTAAATCAGTGGAAGCCTAAAATTCGTATTTTTGATAATTAAGATCAGAGAATAAAAATATTTTATTCGGGTGGTTGTTATGTGGAAATCAAAAAATCGTGTGATTGCATTATTATCTGCCTTTCTGATATTAATGGCAGGTTCTGGCATAGGTTCTGCAGCTGAGATCATAGTGCACAACGGTGAATCACTACAGATGGCAGTTGATAACGCAACAGAAGGCGATACAATAATCATAGAGCCTGGCACTTATAATCAAAATGTCACTATTGAGAAACCTGATATTACAATAATGTCTAAATCTGGAAATCCGGATGATACTATAATTCAAGGCATTGGTATGTACGATGGTAACTTTTACCTTTCAAATGGAGCTTCCGGAACAACCTTCAAAGGCATTACTTTAAAAGGTACAAATGATTCAGGTGGAGTTGTTTGTGACATCTATACGGGGGGCACTATTGAAAATTGTAAAATAATTAATCAAGCTATGGGCATTAGTACTCACATGTACTCCGAGTTTCATGTTGTAAATAATAAATTTATAGATTGTAATGTTGGAGTCGCATGCGGAGAGATGGCTATAATCTATGTAAGTGATAATACGTTTATAGATTGTGGCAAAATGGTTAACACTGACGGGGATCCAGGTCCCCTGAAAGTAGAACTTAAAAATAACACTGAAATAAGCACGAATGAGTCTAACACAACGCCTGTTACATCGGACCCTGTTGGATCTGTTGAACCCATACCAACCCCTATTGTGCCTGCAGAACCTACACCAATAACTAATGAGACTATATCGGAATCTGATAGTGATAGCAGTTCTGGCAGTAGTCATCACAGTTCTAGCAGTGGTGGCGGCGGTGCTGGAGGTTCCCCCGAACCAGCAAAGAACATCCAGGTAAAAGAGATTTCACAGAATTTTATTTCAAATGGAAAAGATGTGACTTTTAATTTTACAAAGAACGCAACCTGTGTTGAATCAATAACATTCAGATCAACTACAACTGCAGGCAAGACCACAACGATTGTTGAGGAACTGAAGAATAAGTCGAGCCTGGTTTCCAAGCTTCCTGAAGGTATTGTTTACAAGTCATTCAATGTATGGGTTGGAAACGGTGGTTATGGTACCTCAAAGAGCATTGAAAATGCATCTGTCAATTTTAAAGTCAATACCTCATGGGTAAACGAGAATAATATAAACAAGTCCTCTATTCTACTGAATAGGTATGATGACAAGAAAAAAGAATGGGTGGAGCTGCCGGTAAATCTGACAAACGAAGATGACCGGTTCCTGCATTTCACAGCAAATGTGCCTGGTTACTCCTCCTTCGCAATAACAGGTACAAAAGGCGAACGCAATGCAATAGCTGCAAAACCTGCTCAAATAGCCACAAGCAGTACTGTAGCCAGTAATACAACTACTATTGCAAATAAGATAGCTGGAGAAAACAAAAAGACTCCTGGATTTGGTATAATTAGTGGCATTGTATGTCTATTCTGTATTTTCTTGTATAGAATTAAGAGAAGATAAAGCATGGTGTGAATTAGATTAAGGTAGTGAGGGTTATTGATCTAATCTGGCAAGTACATTCGCCTTTTAAGGTCAGATTGGAACTACCCTCCTGTTTACTATTTTTCCGTATTAGATCCAATTTCCTTGAATCTATTTCAATCTCATTTAAAATTCTCAGGTAGCTTTTTCACGTTTTCCCTTAAGCATCTTTCAATCTATCTTCGGCAGGTCGATATTAAGAATTGGATATTTTTCATGATAACTTTTTTCAGATATTCTAGAAATTTGTACTATATATGAAACTGGTTAACATGTGACCCAATCTAACTATTTATATAAGTAGCGAACTATTTTTGCAAGAATATTTTTTATGGGAGGCAACGTTTTCCCAAAAACATTCTCAGTAATAATACTCTGAAAAAAACAAGTCACCTGCCGAATGTAGGATTATAATAAAATGTATGATATATAGCTCATCCCAAAACCAATTTTATCTCCAATCGGTAAGAGTTTCAAAAAGAATTTTCATGAACACAACCCTTGATGAATTATCCAGAATACGAGATTCGAGAATCAGTTTTGAGTTATGGGATTAGCTCATAGTTAAGTTATTAAAAACAGGGACATTGAGCAAAAATGAAGATCAATAAACAAAAATTAATAGCCATACTCTTTGTAGCTATCTTAATAGCATTCATACCCCTTGTAGCAGCAGCTCCTGTAGGAACATCCGAATCCGCAGTAGTAGAAGCCGCAAAAAGCTGGATTGGAGTTAAATCCGTGCATGGCAGCAACAACAGATCGGGAATTGATTGCTCTCACTTAGTATTTCAAGTATACAAACAAGCCGGAGCCAAAGACATAGTTTTCCAAACTGTACCTAATATGAAAAAAAATGCGTATTATGTTACTACAACTTCGCCCACTCCGGGAGATGTAATCTTTTGGAAAAAAGACATTACTAAAAACAATAGAAATTACTGGCTTATTAGTCATGTGGGGATATACATAGGGAATGGGCAGTTCATAGATACCTCTTTTGATACAAAAACAGTTGCCACAGAAAGTATTAGTGGTGTGTATGAAGAAGGAATCCCTTATTATGCAAGATGGGATCCTGGTGGAAGCGGTAATAATGACGAAGCAAACCTGCCAGTTGCTGCATTCTCTATATCCCCTACCTCTGGAAAAGCACCATTGAATGTAGCATTTACTGACAAAAGTACAGGTGCAACTTCCTGGTCCTGGAACTTTGGAGACGGAAGTACTTCAACAGAGAAGAACCCGACGCATACTTATTCAGAAGCGGGAAACTATGCCATTGTCCTGACCGTAAACAACGAAAAGGGCTCGAGCTCGAACACTCTAAATGTAATTGTCCAGGGAGAACCGGTTCAAGAAAACATTCTTCCTGTAGCGGACTTTGGTGCAAATACTACCAGTGGCTCTGCTCCCCTTTCTGTGCAATTCACAGATATATCGCAAAACGCAAACGGATGGAACTGGAACTTTGGAGACGGAAGTATTTCAGTAGAGAAGAACCCGAAGCATACTTACTCTGAAGCAGGAAACTATGCCGTTGTCCTGACCGTAATCAATGAAAAGGGCTCGAACTCAAAAACTCTAAATGTAATTGTCCAGGGAGAACCGGTTCAAGAAAACATTCTTCCTGTAGCGGACTTTGATGCAAATACCACCAGTGGCTCTGCCCCTTTTTCTGTGCAGTTTAGAGACCTCTCGCAAAATGCAAATGGATGGAGCTGGAACTTTGGAGACGGAGCTAATTCACCCGAGCAAAATCCAACGCATAATTATTCCTCAGCAGGAAACTATAATGTTAACCTGACCGTAAACAATGAAAATGGTTCGAGCTCGAAAACTCTAGACATAAATGTGGATGGAGGAACGAGTCAAGAAAACATTTTTCCTGTAGCGGACTTTGATGCAAATACCACCAGTGGCTCTGCTCCTCTTTATGTGCAATTTACAGATTTATCGCAAAATGCAAATGAATGGAAATGGGACTTTGGAGACGGCGCTAATTCAACCGAGCAAAATCCAATGCATAATTATTCCGCAGCAGGAACCTATAATGTTAACCTGACAGTAAGCAATGAAAACGAAACTGCCTCAAAAATTGATACAATAAACGTACTGGAAGAGAGCAGTTCCAGCGACAGTGACGACAGTAGCG
Source organism: Methanosarcina baikalica (assembly GCF_031461075.1). NCBI lineage: Archaea > Methanobacteriati > Methanobacteriota > Methanomicrobia > Methanosarcinales > Methanosarcinaceae > Methanosarcina > Methanosarcina baikalica. The sequence continues at coordinate 8,325 of NZ_JAVKPK010000077.1, forward strand.
ACAGCAGTAGTAGTGGAGGCCATAGCCACAAGAGCGGCAGTAGCAGTGGTGGTGGCGGTGCTGGCGGATCTCCTGAACCAGCAAAGAACGTCCAGGTAAAAGAGATTTCACAGATCTTTATTTCCAATGGAAAGGATGTGACTTTTAATTTTACAAAGAACGCAACCTGTGTTGAATCAATAACATTCAGATCAACTACAACTGCAGGCAAGACCACAACGATTATTGAGGAACTGAAGAATAAGTCGAGCCTGGTTTCCAAGCTTCCTGAAGGTATTGTTTACAAGTCATTCAATGTATGGGTTGGAAACGGTGGTTATGGTACCTCAAAGAGCATTGAAAATGCATCTGTCAATTTTAAAGTCAATACCTCATGGGTAAACGAGAATAATATAAACAAGTCCTCTATTCTACTGAATAGGTATGATGACAAGAAAAAAGAATGGGTGGAGTTGCCGGTAAATCTGACAAGTGAAGATGACCGGTTCCTGCATTTCACAGCAAATGTGCCTGGTTACTCCTCCTTCGCAATAACAGGTACAAAAGGTGAACCCAATGCAATAGCTGCAAAACCTGCTCAAATAGCCACAAGCAGTACTGTAGCCAGTAATACAAGCACTATTGCAAATACAAGCACTATTGCAAGTAAAATAGCTGAAGAAAACAAAAAGGCTCCGGGATTTGGCATAATCAGTGGCATTGTATGTCTATTCTGTATTTTCTTATATAGAATTAAGAGAAGATAAAGCAGTGTGAATTAGATTCAGTAGTGAGGGTTATCGATCTAATCTGGCAAGTACATTCGCCTTTTATGGCCAGATTGGAACTACCCTCCTGTTTACTATTTTTCCGTATTAGATCCAATTTCCTTGAATCTATTTCAATCTCATTTAAAATTCTCAGGTAGCTTTTTACGTTTTTCCTTAAGCATCTTTCAACTTATATTCGGCAATATAGGGTTTACCAGGTTCTATACCATAATGATGTTAATACCTTGGAAACCATCTGTAAGCCGAGAATCATTTGTCCATTTGCCAGAATGTCAGCACACCAATTATGCCCGGATTCTATACCTTTTAATTTGAGCGTGTCAGCCTGCTTTCGCTCATCTTACTTTACAATTTTTGCGATGGTTCACTTTAAGTTCTTTGTAGTATTCTTTCCTAACCAATTATCACGGTAAAGATCCATGATTTCCTGATATTGTCCTGTAAGCTCTTTGCACGATCGATTTTTTGACAAATTCTCACCTGTAGAAATTCTCTTTAAAAAAACTATTCAAATACAAATGCTCCTGTAATCATATATATAACAAAAAACAATATGTATGAACATTATGACCCCTACACACAGGGAAAATTCCACCTGCCCGGAATTTATCGTAGGCATCGAACCTCCACTCAACAGGACGGAAAAAGCGCTCTGGTTCATCTTCCGAGGCCGCGAGATTCTACTCAAGCTTCATAAAAACCCTGGAGCAATTCCCAAATTGCTGGACTTTGGAGAGCTTGGGCTTTCCGGAGTCAGGGAACAGTATCTCGGAACTCTTGAGGAAATACACTGCTATTCTGTGGAACTTCCTGAAGATACCAGGGCGCCAGAGGGGATGGAATTTGCGGATCTCAGGCAGGCGCACTCGGATATGAGCGAAGGGTGCTTTGCGCTTGTGAATAAAGCAGTCCAGATTATGGAATGGGACAGGACAAACCAGTTTTGCAGCAGATGCGGGACAAAGACCCTGCAAAAACCCGGAGAAAGGGGAAAGGAATGTCCTGCCTGTGGAGAGCTGTTCTATCCGAGGATCTCACCCGCAGTAATCGTGCTTATCAGAAAAGGCCATGAGGTTTTACTTGCAAGGTCGCCTAATTTTCCTTCCGGCATGTACAGCTTGATAGCCGGTTTCGTAGAGCCTGGAGAGTCAGCCGAAGCTGCAGTCAGCAGGGAGGTTAAGGAAGAAGTGGGAATTGAGGTTAAAAATATTGCCTATTTCGGGACACAAGCCTGGCCGTTTCCGAATTCTCTTATGATCGGGTTTACAGCGGAGTACAGTTCAGGAGATATCCGGCCCGATGGGTTCGAAATTGGGGATGCACAATGGTTTTCGGTAGAAAACCTGCCTGATCTGCCTGGAAAAATCAGCATATCAAGAAAGCTGATTGACCATTTCCTTAGAGAAGAAGGGCTGGAAATTTAAAGCCAGGTTGATAATTCAATTCAGAATTTTATTCTTCCCGCTGCAACCTTTTTTAATTCTTTTTATCATTCTCAATATCATTCTCAGGATGTTCATCGGACTTGCCATATGCCCGGTCTTTTTCATTCCATAACCTGAGTTCATAGATACTGTATCAATGGTGGTGTTATATCGTAATGTAGATTGTATTGAACGAAGGCGTAAATATGGGAAACAGATACCAGACAATAGATTTTGAAACCTGGAAAAGAAAAGGGTATTGTCAAATATATAGAAATGCAGTGCAGCCTCAATATTGTGTGAGTTTTGAACTTAATGTGACGAATTTTAAAAAGCACGTTAAAGAAAATAACTGGTCATTTACGAGGGGCAGTTCTCAGAAAACCTGAGATATTGAAGAGAATAGCAAAGAATATTCAAGCTCTACAATTTTTCCAATTTTGCTAGTGTCGAGTCAACAGCAAAATGTCGTATAAAATCAATTGCAATTATTCAGAATCGTTAAATCTTTGAGGATTGACGCGACACTAGTTTTTTTAGACGGTTATAAATCACAGAAGCAAATAAGAACCGCAATGAATTGAAAAAAAAGATTAGTGGTGTTGAATTAGCGCTATTTTGACTCCATTTGGGTCTTCTAAGAAGGCAAGGGTCCCAACTATTATTGGTATGGGTTCCATGGTGATTCTGGCACCTTTAGATTTGAGTTCTTTCACTGTGGTGTTTATGTCTTCAACATCCATTCCCACCGAAAACAGGCCAGTTTCATTCTCTGTATTTTTTATGAGCTCTATCATAGCATCCCCTTCCCCTTTCAATAATGTGATTGTTGCTCCAGGTTGGGGATTGTGTTGGCTATCTATTTCAAATCCCAGAACTTCTGTGTAAAATTTAATTGACTCATCCATATCCTCAACTATGATGGTAGCGTATTTAACTTTCATATTATCACCATATAAATACTGTTTATCATTATTTATTAATGTTGAATTTGGTAATTTTTTATCAACGAGTCTATCCCAAAAGCCATTTTTACTCCCATATTGGAACCCTACTTTGACAGATTTTACTAATTATTATAGTATTTTCATACAAAAAACATGTTGTATTGACACATCACAGTTTAGTAAAATTTCAAATATCAAAAATCAATAAACACATGATATAAATTTTAATTGTATGCAGAAAACAGAAGCATGAAGCCCATTTATACATTATAAAATGTATGCTCCTGTCAAAGTAGGGTTGGAAGGTACCCAAAACTATTTTCCTAATCAGTAGTTCGATTGTTCCTTTCAAAACAAGATTCAAAAAAGTAGTTTTTGGGTTTTGGGATCAGCTCATTATCTAATGATAGATGAGTGAGCCTTGCAGTGTTATGCGGTATATTGGATGTGGTGGCGCCCAAACAAACCGGAAACGGCTCTTGCATGAAGCGGCACACTATTACAAACGGAACCTTTGGAAGAATAATGAATGCTGGGTAATCACATCATCAAAATAGGCAAAAGTATAAAGGGAGAGTTCACTGTTATAAGCGATTACTAACTTTTAAGCAGTAAATTAATCTTAACTTTTCTGAAGTTGTGCTTATAGCTCTTAATTGTTTTTAATATGTCTTAAATATATGAATATGAAAAAGCAATTAAATAGCTTTTTCAGAAAAATCACGGAAAGTCTAACTATGAATAATTTTAAAAAACTAGGTCTCAGTAATGCTGTTTTGAAATCAATAGATGAACATGGCTTTGAAAGCCCTACAGCAGTACAGGAAAAATCAATTCCCCTAATACTTGCTGGGGAAGATGTTATAGCCGGAGCCGCAACAGGTTCCGGAAAAACACTCGCATTTGCTTCCGGCATATTGCAAAATTCCGAAAAAGGAAAAGGAATTCAGGCTTTGATCCTGACCCCTACAAGAGAACTGGCGGAGCAGGTGGCAAATTCTTTCAGGAAATTCTCAAAATACGACCCGTTAAATATCGCATCTATCTATGGCGGTGTAGGGATCAATCCACAAATTAAAGAATTAAAGAATGCCGAGGTTGTTGTGGGAACACCCGGTAGGCTACTTGATCATATCAGCAGAAATACCATCAAATTCAATAATGTGAAAACCCTTGTCCTTGATGAGGCAGACCATATGTTTGATATGGGATTCAAAGTGGATGTAGAAAAAATTATCAAGGAATGTCCTCAAAACAGGCAGACCCTTTTGTTCTCTGCGACCATTACAAAAGATATTGTCCGGCTTTCCCGCAAGTACATGGAAAACCCGGTTCGAGTATCAGTAGAGTCTTATATCGACCCGCAAAAATTGAATCAGGTCGTTTATAAAGTACAAGATGACATGAAATTATCTCTGCTCGTGTACCTTCTACAAAATGAGAAGTCAAACCTCGGGATGGTTTTCTGCAACACAAAAAGAAACACTGACAAAGTCGCAAAAAACCTGAGAAAATCAGGTATCAATGCCGTGGCAATTCATGGAGGATTGACACAGAACGAACGAACTCGCATAATGGAAAAATTCCATTCCGGGAATATATGCGTCCTTGTATGCACAGATGTAGCCGGAAGAGGACTTGATATACAGGGTGTTTCCCATGTTTACAATTATGATATTCCCAGGGAGAGTAAACAGTATATTCACAGGATTGGAAGAACTGCACGAGCAGGAGCAGAAGGAAAAGCGATAAATATCCTTTCCAAAAATGACCATGCTAATTTCATGAGTGTGCTGAAAGACAATGATGTGGATATTAAGGAACAGGCACTACCTGCTCTGAAGAAGATTGTAATTGAAAGACCGGAAATAAGGTTGCCAAAGCCGGTAAATAGGATGAACAACCCCTCCAGAAAAGGTCATAAACCCAGGCACAAAAACTATTAGACACCGTTCGTCTGTGCATTGCATTATAACTAACCATTGATCAATTGGCATCGACAGGAGCAATGGACTGCTCCTGCAAAACCCAGGCACGAGAATAAGAACGACGGCCAGTTCGTGCCACTACGATGTCAAAATGCACCCTTCCGATGCCTTCGGACCAATGGGCAGAGGTCGTTGACTGCGGGGTGGGAGATTTATGCTAAAATCAAATTGCGTGCGGCCACCCCAACCTGAACAGGCTGCCCGGTAATTACCTCCAGTAATAACTGAATTCCTTCTTCTCCAACTTAAAAGCCTTAAATGCCTTTTTTACCATCTTTTTATCCTGAAATAGAATTGTCGGACACCTGTAAAGAATATAATATCCAGACATCCTAGGGTGATGATCTTGATGCATTTATGGCATTGGAACTCTATGATGGTAGCTTGAGGGGTATTTCAGGAAAATTCAATGAGGACGAGGTTTTTAAAATAGAAATGAGGAGCTGGAGGATTTTGAAAAGCAATTTCCCTACAAAGAGAAGCATGTTACAGCCATTCAATTAAAACTATGAATTAAGAAGGAATACCCTGAATTAATTTGGCATGAAAGTACTTGAAAGAACTTTCATATTTTTGTGCCTGTAATTCGAAGAGTTCCATGTTCGTTTTTTGAGAAATTTATGGCAATTATTAAAGAAACTGAATTATTTAAAGTAGTAAATGTACCCATACAGGATACGGTTGAGAAGTTTGTACAATTGGCAACCGTAACGGCAGAAAATCAAAAAGAACATTTTACAGGAAATATGGACGCAATAGTAAATATATCTTCCTTTTTTAGACAATTGCTGAGTATCTAAGACGATAAAAAGAAATAATTGAAAAAAAATCGCTAAAAATTTTGGATTATTCAAGAAGAGTGAAAGGGACTGCCGAGGAAAAGGTAAGAAACCTCGGATATGATGTTGGAAACAGCAGCTTGCGGTTGTTATCCCATGGAGTGGACGCCCAATAGTGAAAAAATTGGGGTGTCATGGTGTTATAAATGGATTCCGTTTTTCAGTTAGTATATATACGCTCGGAAAGTATTCATATGTTTTAATTGACTAATCAGTTATTTTTCTAGCTGTCTAAGAGGCTGTCTTAAAATTCAAACCATTTCTACAATTGGATAAGGAGCAACGTTAATTTTAAATTCAGATCGCAAATTTTCCGAAATTCAGGTACACACTGAAACTTAAGATAGTACTTTATCCCACGGGGCTTACGCACTCTATATACAAAATAAAATGCAATAGCCATCATTGATTAAAATTACACTTTAGACATTTAGCGGCTTAATTAGACATTTAGCGGCTTAATGATACTGTTTTTCATTTCAAGCGTGAAAGTCCTATCACAATTATAGAACCAAATTTAATTTTAAGACACGCTCTAAGAGTATAGTCACAGAATGAACTAAGAATCTCTATGTCAAAGCTGTTGATTGATCCGTCATTTTGTCTGTCTGTCTCAGAACTGCCGACGTGTGTCTAGATAACTATAGAGTAAGCAAGCAAATTTTTCATTTTGAGCCAAAAAAGAGTATGAGTATAAATGTTTGCTCGGTGGTGTTGTTTGTCTCAAAGATTGATGTTACCATTGTTACCAAAAAAGTTCCTATGCGAGTTACATATATATCACATGGATTTGCCGTAGGTTCTACAAAAAATCCTAGACCTGCATTAATAATTAACTTTACCGTAAAAAGTACCATTTTTGAAAGTTAACAATGTGAAGTATATA
>NZ_JAVKPK010000078.1:0-15055 GCF_031461075.1 Methanosarcina baikalica
ATCATATTGATCAATATCTTCCACAAAGTTTTTTACTTGTTTCAAAAATTCCTCAAATCTTTCATAGTATTTATTGATTAATAGCTTCTTTTTTGAGAATTTCCATAATCTTTCAATGAGATTCAGATTTGGTGAATATGGAGGCAAGAAGGATAATTCAATTCCATACAAGCCAGCTTAACTGGTTGTGTATGTTGCACGGCTGTATGGAGCATTGTTTAATATTATAACTATTTTCATATCTTGATATTTCTTCTTAAATCTTGCAACAATTCCACAATTCTTTCCGCATTTGCAAAAAATAAGTAAAGGTTTTTACCTCCATTGTCAGACGTTTCTGCTCTCACTTACAGCTTCCTTTGCGCGACCCATTGTTATCCTGGTAATAAATCTCGTCAAAATCCCCGCGCAAAGTTTTCAGTGCGTATTTTTCCACTTCGATTTCCCGCCTTGTGCGTATACCGATCCTTCTGAATACGGATATTGGAGGGCACCATCCCTGTACTGCGTGTTGGAGCAGAAAAATGGAAACTACTAGAGGCAGAATAAACCAGTTCCGATTCTTTTTTAACCCAAGCGCGGCTCCAATAAAAGACAATATAGCCGCATTGGCTTCGAGATAGCGCTCGATGTCCCATTCCAGATCAAGCTCTTTAATTTTCTTGGTTATCTCATATTCGGTTTTGCTCGCATAAAACCGAACTGTTGCAGCTATCTCCATATCAATTGCCTGGTTAATCTCAGGAAGGGTATTAGCCCGTACCCTATCTCCCCGAATGATTTCACTGTAGTTATTTATTACCATAAAATTCCCCTTTAATGGCCTTTTAAGGTCTATAATCCGACCCGAATCATCTTTTACTAAAAGAGGGTAGAGGTATGCCCATATAAAGTTAATCATAAAAATGAACTTTCAATACTCACTTTTATAGAAGAAAAAGACTCAAACATACCTTTTTTCCATTTTTTGTCATCTAAGCCTTTAAAGGGAAGAAATACGTGTTTTACGCGCGGAGAAACTATTCTGAAGGGAAATTTCGGTTTACTTCCTGCTTCAGAATTCGATTAATCCATTTGGATAGTAAATAACCTGCACTCCTTCAAAATATATGCCTCCTGGGTGCCTGTATCCGTTTGACCCGCTCCAATCAAAATTCAGCCAGTACTGAAGTCCTCCTGCTTCAAGTTTTCTGTTTGAGTACCAGATATCTTCGGCGTAGGAATATCTGCCCTGCACATAACTCATAACTTCGCGCGCAGTTTTCTCGTCATTCCCTATATAGAGCTCGGGATAGGCGTGCCCGTAACTCTTGTTTGTTGCAGTAACAACCCTCGTATTGAACCCCATATTTTTTAAAAGTGCGGACATAACTATGGAATAGTCGTCACAATCTCCATTATATCCTTCATTGATAGTTTGAGAAGCTCCGAAAAAAAACTCGGCATTTTTATCGTAACGGTACTTCCAGTGCTCGTTCACATAATCAAAAACATCACAGGCATCTTCTATATCGTATCCTGAGGCCTTTCCGGTTATATTGAAGACTTCAGCTGCAATTCTTTTTTCATCTCCTGATCCGATAGCTCGTTGAAAGTTTTGAGACATCAGCCTGTGTTCCCTCGAATAAGTAACATTTGATTTTTCTTCGGAATAAGTCGGGACATCAGGTACTTCAGAAGAAGCGGAAACAGCTCTATCCGCGGTACTTGTATTCTCCCCTATATCAATTTCGTCTGCTGATCCTGCCTCAGCCGGGAGACAATTGTTCACTCCATCCGTTATGACATTCTCTATATCCTCTACCAGACTTTTCAGGTCCAAATTTGAAAAGGAAATTTTCTCAGTGGTAGTAGGACCTATGCACGCGGCAGTGAGTGTAAAGAAAAGAATCAGGCTTAATAGCTTTAAAAATTTCATCCAGATCGCGCTGCCAACTCTACTAAATATAGCATAAAACTAAAAACATAATACAGACTATATAAGATATAAACTTGTAAGGATAAACTTGTAAGGATAAACTTGTAAGGATAAACTTCGTAAGCTTAAAAATTTTGGGTTATTGGATAATTGGATAATTGGGAGATGAAATAATATTCCCAATGGCAGGATTTAAATAGAGATTACACTTCTCGTTCTCTTTTCAAAAATAACCCACACTTACAGTGATCCAATTCCTCGCAATATTTACTTTTCTGCCGAAAATGTGGACATGAGGTACGATATTTGCATTTTCTGCGCATTATAATGGATAGTATCTCCATATTTCTGATATCTTCCTTTATTTGTTCTCAACAGTATATGTATATAGGAAGAGTTATATTATCTTTTGCTCTCTTTATATCCTCAATTGCGTTGTCTGAACTTGCAGGCTTTTACTATTAAACAGCACCAAGCTGCCTTCAAGCAGACTTTATGTATTACTGATATGGATAAAAAGACTCACTGATAATAGTTCAAAAGATAAACCGGCAGAAATCCAAAATCAAAATTTAATTCTTTTTTACCCAGTTCCCTTTAGAATTTTTCTCATATACTCTTTTAACCGCACTCCAGGTAATCCGGTGAGCAGTCTCTTCCCTTGACGCTTCCCACGTCATTTTGAAGGTTCTTTTTATTCTCTCCAGGCGATATTGAAGGCTTCCTTGTAAATGTCCTGTCCGTGTTTTGGCAGGTTCCCTTTAATTATTTCCAGGCAGTTTAGAATTGCTTTTATACGGCATTTACTTCCCAATTTAATCAACGAAGATTATTTTTTAAAAGGGTTTATATAAAGCCTGGTAAATCAGTCCTTCTGGTAACCAATATCTGTCAGATGAATTGAAGTAATCACATCAGGGCGCAGATTCGAGGCTTTCGCAGCTCCACTCGCCGAGAACGCTTTCCTTTACTGAAAAACCCAATATTCTTATTATCTTTGATTGTCTACTTCCCTGGCTTCGACGATTCAATCTCTTTTTTGTATTTGTTTAAGGAATTCATTAATATGAGATAAATATTACAATATTCAATTCATCTTCGTTTACTATAGCTTACATAAACGCAATGAAAATAACACATTTCTTACGGACCATATTTTAACCGAACATATCCAGGACATCTTTCAGTGGGTTTTATCTGCCGATTTATGCTAACATCTGACCCCGAAAGGTTTTTCAGTACAGTTTTTTTCTCTTTTATTGCCAGAAGTAACCTCGGTTATTTTGAAATATGGTAGTCCCCTGATGGCCAAGCGGGCCATAGAGTCCTCAATGTCCGTAGTTCGTTCCTTAATTCTATCCGGGCTTGCCATAACGTTGAGAAGTTCCTCAAGCGTTGGGCTGTTCGATCTCCAGGTGCCGTCGCTCCGGGTCTCGGCTGTAAAGATTTGCCATTTGATTTTCACTGACACAATATTCCCCCTCTCAAATGTGCATTGTCCATTTGGACTGCGCACTAAAAAGCAAAGGCTCATTAATAATCTTGTTCAATTATTTTTATAAGCTTTTGCTTATAATCTTATATTAGTCTTATATCATATATAATTCGACTTTCCCGTTCAAAGCTCATTTCTGACGAGAAAATATGGATGAGAATAAGTTGCAGCCTGAGAAAATCATCCGCCGTTTCTTGGAAAGACTTTTGATTCGATATAATATATTGACTCTTTGTCTTATCCTGCCGGTTAGAAAATAGATTTCTAACTAGCTAAATAATATTTACAACTCCACATATTTCAATCCTTATCTCGGATTCTGGCTTCATACGCAGATCAAGAAATCAAGCGCAAGCCAATTAAATTCTGCAGGTTTTCCCTGTTCGGAACATGAACATGATAGGGCAAAATGATCCTTTTTGCTCCTTGACCTCGTTTGCCAGCAGGTCAGCAGCTCTCATAACTTCAGGATAGTCCAGAGCGCCAGCTAAAACCAATGCTGGCACCGATATCGGCCAGCCTCAAAGCAGCCGGTAGGAAACCAATCCGGTTGCAGGATCGGATTTTTCCGCACCTGCGCATATAAAAGCAAAGAACCCTGCAGTGTTGAGTAAAGGCGCCCCACTACCAGCCCCACATACAGCGGAGTTAGCGACAAGAGCAAAGGTCAGAAAAAGAGGCATGAGCCTTCAACGAGATGAAGGAACAAGGGAAAACAGCACATTCATGACGATTTTTCAAACAGCAAAAAAACTGAATATTACAGATTAAATATGGTGTGTATGATTACATGTTTAATAGACTGAGCAACAAATTTGAGATATCATCTCTAGCGAAACTGATCAGAGAATAAAAGCTCATTGAGTTGGAAGTCAGAGCTTTCTACTCAATTTGAAGGGAATACTTTTTCTCGCTTCATCGAATTTTTAACCTATTAAGTTTAATTTGTAGGTACGAAAGTAATAAGAATTTATGAGAGCTATACTTCAAAGGAATGTTCTGTCTGTAGAAAAAGGCATAATCTGCCTCTGTCTCAAAGAACTATAATATGTAATTGTGGAAATATACTTAACAGGGATCTGAATGATGCGATCAATATCATGCAACATTTCCTATTAAAGAATGCCTTGTGGGTAGGCTATCAGAGATTTTCTGATAATCTTCGACAAACAGGTTTGTCGATTGGGATTTGGTTCTAGTACCTAAACCTCAGATGACGTAAATACTCGAAGGAAGCTACTCCTTAAATTCTTTGCCGGACGGCTCAGTTTTAAGAGAGGAGTAGTTCACATACTAAAATATAGTAGATATACGTGAACCATATGTGCAGTAAGAATTTAACAATAACTTCCTCTATATCTCTTGAACATATTCCTTACCTGTGGGAACAGAGCCATGTTCTTATTATTCTCATTGACTTAGATAATTATGATACATTTAATACGGCCTACCTTGACAGGATCGAAATGGAATATATCGAGGGTTTACAGACCAATTATTTCAAGAAAAGATATATTGTCTCCAGAACGGTTCTAAAACATATTCTATGCAGTCTCCTTCACGAGCGATCCGCCTTCGACATATCCACATATAAAAACGGCAATGGGAGAGTCTGCATCCATAACCATAATGAAATGTATATATGTATATCATATACTGAAAACATTGTAGCCCTTGCAATATCAAAGGTTGAGGTCGGTATTGATATCGAGCTTGGAAGAACACTGGCTCTTAAAAATACTTTGAAATATCAGCGTCAAAAACCTTCATTCACGGACAAACATTTAAGTAAAACCAATATTTTAAAAACATGGACTTTGAAAGAAGCTTATTGTAAGTTTTCCAATAAAAACATGCTTCCTAATTTAAATAAAGATCTTAATCTAAGCAGTGTCAGCCATTCAAGTTATTTTTTAGACAATAAATACATATTTTCAGTCATTACCCACTCGGATTTACATATTATCAATATAAATCACCTTCAGAAGATAGACTGCAACTGGAATTGAATGTGTTCAATTAAATATAAGATTTAAAATGGCGTCTGAAGTGGAAAATATAACAGATTGCTAAAATTGTATCATCCGAGTTCTCTCAATTGGTTTTACTCAAAATTTTCAATTTTTTTCAGAACTTTTTTGTCACCGGGAGACTAGCTCAAATTATTTATATAGTTGTATTGCATATCTAGCAGTGGGGATTTCACGTTATTATGGACAGAGTTGTGTGTTACTCACAATTATTAGTCCACTAAACGAAATAATAGGGGATAATAATACATGGAACAGATAAAAAGTGACATAGTTGATTATTTGAAGGCTAATTCTTTTATGGACAATAACACCAGCTTGAAAGATAATGATTCTCTCACTCAGAATGGCATTATAGATTCCATTGGTCTGCTTGAACTTATGGACTATATCTGTGATAAATATTCTATTGAGATTCCTGAAGATATGCTAACACCGGAAAATTTTGACTCTTTGCAGGGAATTACTAATATGATAACCAAACTGGCGAAGTGAAAAATATGCGAATTGATGCGTATATCACGGAATACGCCAGAAATACTCCTCAAAACATTGCTCTGGAAGAGGACAAAAGGTCGATTAACTATAGCTGCCTTGATAAGGACATAAATACCATTGCTTTGTCTTTGATGGATTTTAATCATTGCAGATTTGCAATACTGGCAGAGTCAGGTATACAGTATATAAAAATACTCATGGCGGTGTATCGGTCACTTAATATCGCAATTCCTCTGCCAATAGAATTTCCTAAATTCAGTCTTGAAAGAATCCTTGATGCTGCCCATGTCAATAATATCATTACAACTGATGCGCAATATTCAAGATTTGGGGAAGATTTTTTTGGGCGTTTTGGAACCGTACTAGTTGTTTCCAGTGATACTTCCGTTGAGGTTCTGCATAAGAGGATAGGAACCGATTCAAGTAATCCGGAACTGCGGCTGGTTCTCTACACTTCCGGCACTACAGGCGCTCCGAAGGGGGTAATGTTGAGCGACAGAAACCTGGTAGCAAACGCACAGTCAATAATAGAGGTACTTGGCATAACCTCCAGAGATAAAGCAGCCTTAATAATATCACCACACCATGCTTTTGGAAATTCCATAATTAATTCCCATCTGATGGCGGGCAGCACTATTAGAATTGGAAATATGAATTTTATAGACTCGGTTTTCAACCTCATAGAAAGAGGCGTATCCATATTCTATGGGGTGCCCAGTACTTACCGTATACTCCTCCGGTATCCAGATAGATTCAAAAAAGCTTTTACTAACGTTAGAACTGCTGCATCTGCAGGCGGAGGTATGGATAGGTTTATTGTAAAAGATATTAGGGCTTTTGCCCCTTATCTGGAAATTCTACCAATGTATGGGCAGACTGAAGCTACAGCAAGACTTGCCTACCTGCCAGCAGAAGATGTGGATAAATTCATTGACACTATAGGAAAATCGATTCCAGGGGTCATTCTGGACGTCTTCGATTCCGAATTCCGGCCAGTAGAGCTTAATATAACGGGCGAACTGGTTGCGAGGGGGGATAACATTCTGTTAGGTTACCTGGACGATGAAATTGCCACCGAGAAGAGGATCATAAACGGATGGCTGCATACTGGCGATCTTGCACAGAAATTGCCCAATGGATATATCAAACTGCTGGGACGCAAGGATGATCTTATTAAAATCGGTGATCACCGAGTGAACCCGAGAGAAATTGAGAGAAACATAGAGGAAAATAACGAGGTCTCTAAGGTTTTTGTTGTACCTGTACACCATGAGCTTATGGGAACCGCGATCAGTCTCCTGGTCATACCTGCAGAAGGAACAGTAATCGAAAATTTATTCTCATTCTGCCGGAAGAGCCTGCCTGGTTACCTGTGTCCAAAAGAAATATTGTTCATTGATCATCTGCCTTTGAGCGAAAATGGAAAAATATCCAATCGATCTATCATAGAGGAATACCAACATGTCAAAGCTAGTATGTAAAAAGTGTGTTCTGGATTCTGACATTCCAGGTATACGGATTAATGAGGACAATGGCCTCTGCCATTTCTGTGAGACATATGCTCCCCTTTCTTCACAGGAAAAGAATGAGTATCTGACCAAAATTGAAGAACTTTTCGAACAATACAGGGGAAAGGGTAAGTACGACGTTATTTATGCACTTTCCGGTGGAAAAGACTCATCATACACGCTTTACAAACTCAAAAAAGACTATTCTTTCCTGAAGGTGCTGGCTGTCCAGTTCGATAACGGGTTCACTTCCGAAGGCGCAATAAAAAACGCAAAAAAGATGTGTAAGATCACAGGCTCCGATTATTACCAGCTGACAATGGAAAAGGAAATACTCTACGACACATTCCGAAAGGCAGCCGAATCTTACGATTCATTCCCTAAATTTGCTAAATATAGAGCAAGTGATATCTGCAATGTCTGTATCACTATCATCAAACAGAAACTGATAGAACAGGCAATTATTCAGAAAGCACCTTTTATTATATTTGCTTTCACAGCAGGTCAGTCCCCAAATCCCATTATTAATCTTTCACCTAATTTTATACAGTGGTCCAGAAGCCTATTTAAAAAACAGCTTGAAAAAATAGGCGTCGACGATAAAGACGAACTCTTCCTCCTTAAAAGTAAGGTTATTGAAAATATGGGTGAGAATGCTCCGAGTATCCTGCATCCATTGTGTCTATGGGATTACAGCGAAGACAAAGTGCTGGAGACACTTCTGGAAATCGGATGGGAACAACCTGGCATCGCTGACAGTAATTCAACCAATTGTACATTGAACTCTTTCGCCTGCTATAACCACCTGGAAAAATACGGATTCCACCCATACGCCTTTGATACAGCAGGGCTTGTCCGAAGCGGAGAAATGTCGAGGGAGGAAGGATTTGAAAAAATTAGCCAGGAACTATCAAGGCAGCTGATCGAAGAAGCTGCAAAGAAGCTTAAATTGAATGTAAAAACCTCTCAAAAAATATTAACTACTACTATTTGATCGTGGTATAAACAGTCTAATCATGGGGGAAATGATATGCAGGTAGTGAAAGAACTGAACGTGCAGATAATGGAAGAACTGAACAGAGACATTGAAAATTTAGTCTTGAATATCAGGGGTTTTATCAAAAATCAGGTTCTAGGTTTTAAGAAAAAAGGAGTAGTTTTAGGAGTTTCAGGTGGGATTGATTCAGCTGTAGCTCTTACCCTTTGCGTACAAGAAATTGGAAAGGAAAATGTGTATGGACTCCTACTTCCTGAAAAAGAATCGGCTCCTTCCAGTAAAACCCTGGGTGCAGAAATCTGCGAAAGCCTGGGTGTGGAATACGAGGAGGTTCCCATATCTCCAATCCTGGAATCACTTAACATTTATGAGAAGAAAGAACAGATCATAAAGAGAACCTGCCCGGAATATGATGCCAGAATACACAAAACCTCACTGATATTGCCTGATTTCCTTGACAAAGAAATTTTGAACGTCCCTTATATTCGGTTGATAAAAGATGGAGAGACGATCGCAAAGTACAGGTTGAAGGCAAATGACTATCTGGAACTTATCGGGTTGCAGGGGGTCAAGCAACGGTCCAGAATGGTAATTCAGTATATGTATGCTGAAAAGATGAATTATGTAGTGTGCGGAACAACCAACAAGACTGAGTTGGTCCTTGGTCAGTTCGTAAAATATGGAGACGGGGGTGTAGACCTCGAACCTCTGGCTGACTGTTACAAGACTCAGATCTATGCGCTGGGTAAATATTTGCATATCAACGAAGAGATTATGAAACGTCCTCCAAGTGCTGATACATGGAGCCATTATACGACTGATGAAGAATTCTACTGGCGCATGCCCATGCACATAATGGATCAACTGTTATATTCTCAAGAACATCATTTACCCTTGCAGGTAATTGAAAAGAACACCGGGCTTTCCGGAGACAAGATCGAAAAAGCTCAAAGACACATTAATAGAATAAGTAATACCACCGAATATATTCGGGCTGCTCCTCCCGTTTACTATCTTAACAGATAAGTTGCAGGAAGATACATACCTGGGGCAATGTCCTGATAATCCAAGCCTAAGATTAAAGGGATTTCGGCTTTGCCTGCAGTAAAAAATCTGATCATAAACTGCATAGATTACTGCGGTAGATGGTGCCAGATGATGTAATTATAATTAACATAAATTTATTCAATGTATAAGATGTGATTATGAATACCAGGGTTTCTATTGTTCGCTGCAGAGATTATTCTGATGCAAAAGACGCGATAAGAGAGTCGCTCAACCTGATCGGCGGCCTTGAGAAGATTATAGCTCCTGGCAACCGGGTGCTTCTCAAACCCAATGTGCTTTCTATCCGACCGCCAGAAGATGCTGTAACAACCCATCCGGCAGTAGTATCGGCAATGTGTGAACTGGTTTCAGAGGCGGGAGGCATTCCAATTATAGGCGACGGCTCAGGCATTGTAAAACCTGGGTCTACTACGACTTCGCAGGCATTTAAAGCATCCGAAATTGAGAATGCCGCTTCCGGTTGTGGGGCAGAACTAATCAATTTTGAGACTTCAGGTTATGTTGAGGTTGATGTTCTTAACGCCAGGCAGTTCTCAAGTCTGCACATAGCAAAAGCAGTAATGGACGCAGATGTAATAATTTCACTTCCAAAACTCAAGACTCATGAACTCACACTCTATACAGGTGCGGTTAAAAATTTCTTTGGTACCATACCTCAGAAAAACCGAAAACAGGCTCACTTCCTGGAAAATCGCGACCGGTTCGGAGAAGCAGTTGTCGATATATATTCTATCATCAAACCTCAGCTTGCTGTTATGGACGGTGTAGTCGGAATGGAAGGGAATGGCCCGGCCAACGGTAAACCTGTTTTTGCAGGCGTGATTATGGCAAGTTATGACTGCGTGGCTCTGGATATTGTAGCTTCTGAATTTATAGGAATCGATCCTTTGAAGGTTCCTACAAATAAAGCTGCCCTCTCGAGAGGGTTCGGAGCCGAGCATCCCGAGATTGTAGGAACGCCTTTGAAAGAGGTAAAAGTCAGATTCAAAAGACCAGAAGGCGGAATTACTGCTTTCATACCATCTTTTCTTAGAAGGATTCTTCGAAGGCAGTTAACTGTAAAACCCGTTATCAACACCTCAAGCTGTGCGCTTTGCAAAGCATGTGTTTCGAACTGTTCGGCACATGCCATTGAGGAAGCAGGCGGTGCACTCAAAATTAACGAGGAAAAATGCATCCAGTGCTATTGTTGCCGAGAACTTTGCCCTAACGATGCTGTAAAAATAGAAAAATCACTGCTTCTAAAGCTTGTAACCATAAGTAAAAGCTAACTGAAGAGCTATCTGGAAATCAGTATATTATCAATATCAAGACTAATAAAAAACTACTAAAATATATTTACTCTTTAAAGGGTAATGGAACATGAGTATAAAATGATTTAATAGACAAATGGGGGGCATTTAAATGACTTCAGTAGTATCTAACAGAGATCAAGTAGCCTTTCGTGAAGTTACAGACCATTATCACAGTAATAAACTTCTGTTTGGTATAAAATATTTTAAAAACTGGATTCTGGAAAGGCTTGCCTCAAGCATTCCTGTCCCTTCCTGGAGAGCAAAATTACACCGGATGCGGGGTGTAAATATCGGGGAGAATGTATATGTCGGCTATGATGTGGTTTTTGATAGGATACACCCTGAATTAATTACTGTAGGGGATTATTCTGAGATCGGCGATCGGTGTATACTATCCGCACATTCAAGAGGAAGTTTGACTACAAGACAGGCGTATCCGAGAACTATGGCTCCAATAAAAATCGGATGCGGAGTTTCCGTCAATCCGGGTTGTATCATCACACAGGGTGTCGAAATCGGAGATAATTCGATAATAGGTATCGGGTCCGTAGTTAGTCGCGATATCTCTCCAAATAGTCTTGCTCTGGGCTACCCTGCCAGAGTTGTTAAAAAGCTTGAAGGTGTAGGCGAGCTTAAAACCTGATTTTAACACCTTCATGACTATTTTTCGGGCCGGTACTTGAATTCGAAACCGTATTTACTTAGAGCAAAGAGTGCCATCATTATTACGGCGCAAATGAAAAACACCGATACAAAAGATACTGTCAGGTAATGAAAGAGCCCGGTTCCCCGAAAACTTACATCCATCATTGAGAATATACTGATAGTTCTATTGTAAATCGGATAAAAGTACTCGCAGCCGCCTTCACTAATATCATCCAGCAATAGATGCGAAAGGAAAGCAGCCTCTGCAAAAAGGCCAAGATATAATGCCTTGCTAACTTTCCTGTATATAGCATATCCTGCAATTATCCCGAACAGGATTGCAGGAAAACTGAATAGAAGTGAATGTGTTGGAACCGCACCGATCCAGCAGTGTTCTATGGTACCGTTTACAGGTAGATTATAAACAATCATTATATCCGGAAGCAAAGCGCACAAACTGCCCACTGACAGCAGCAATAGTAAATTCATTGAACCCCTGAAAGAAAGTTCTCTTCGAAAAAGTGATCTTACAGTAACATAGACTGCTACTGCATTGATACAGAACACAAAGAATAGCACATGTACAACCGGATAGGGCATAAGAAAACACTTATAATTTTTCTAAAAGTAAAATTTTTGAACTTCAAAAATAGAGTTGATTCCAAACTATATAATATTTCTTACAAACATTTCATGGAGAAATATCATATAACCAATTTGATAAAGTTCAAAAGTGTCTGCTAAATCTGGAAAGAATTCTTCTTACTCCATATTTGCCCTGGAATGTGCCCTTAAAGAGGAATCAGTTCTACAAGCATTCCATCTTCAAAGGGATACCTTTCAATAATGAGAAGCCTGGATCCGGAGGGTTCCAATTTTTCTTTAATTTCCTCTTTCAGCTCTTCAAGCATCCACCAGGCTATTTCGATTTTCCCGTCTTTCACTTCATACAATTCTGATGGGATCTCCATGCTCTGTAGAGTTTCTTCTGCAAGTTCTTGATCCCCACCCTCAATTATCCCATATACGAGAGTGCCGTCTTCCGTGACTTCATCAAACTCTCTAGCCGTATTCTTTGCAATCCGCTGAAACCTTTTGCGGAGCTGGATTGCATCCTTGTAGGTTGAGGAGCAGAAATGGGTTCTTTTACATGCCGAGATGGCAGTCTCGGCGTATTTACAGGATCCGGCAGCTGCGCTGGATGTGTCTGACTCGAGGCAAAATCCGTATTTCAGGAGGGCTTTTGAGTTATTATCGGAAAATTCCAGTTCATTCAGGTTAAGGAAAACTTCCATTTCTTCTGCAAAAGCTGCAACTTTTTCAGCTCCTTCAAGGGCAGGAATTTCAATTCCGGTTTCGATCCCTAGCTCTTTTGCATTTTGCAGGGCATCTGCATACGGACTGTGCTTGAGATCATTCCAGCTTGTCTGTGGCGGGTGTAAACGGATTTCGTCAAGGCCCGCATCTGCGAGTTTTTCAAGGACCTGCTTATCAGGCGCCAGAGAAGTATAGAGATGGATGTGATGTTCTTTTCCGAAAGAAGATTTAAGGACCCTTATATAGTGGAGAACTCTTTCTATTTTTAGAATTGGTTCTCCGCCTGTAATCCCTGTCCCTAGAGCATTCATAAGCTCAGCTTCCTTCAGTAAATCCTCATCTTTTTTTATAGATCTTTCATTCGCAAAAACAAGGTCTTTTCCACGCCTTTCATTGGAAAGTGGGCAGTAAAAGCAATTTTTAGGACAAAGGCCTGTTACAAAGAGTACCATTTTGGCGCCCTCCTGGCAGAGCCTGCAGCCTTCAGAAAGGTAACTGCAAAAAGAGCCAGTCTCGTCTTCAGTGAACTTTTCCATACCTGAACCTGCATATTCTTTTTTTATATATAAGGCTTGTTTCGGATATCCGTACACTCAGCGTGAGACTAACTTTATGAGAAAGGACTTTTTCCTATCTAGAAACTGATATATCCTTAAGGTGCCAAAGGTTCACTGATGTCAGAAAAAACCGGATACGTTGTTGTCTTCGGCTGTAAAAGGTGCGGAAAATGCAAAAATGTCTGTCCTGTGGACGCAATTTACGAGGAAAACGAGCTTGCAAAAATCGATCCTAAAAAATGCACTCTCTGTATGAAATGCATAGATGAGTGCACGAACAGATCCATTATCTATATGGAATAAAGGGATTTAACATGGAAAAAATTCCGGTTAATGGAAAAGTTATAGACATTACAACCCCGATTTCCCCTTTTACACGAGTTTTTCCAGGGGATCCTATACCTGCAATTGAGAAGGTCTGTACTCTTGAAAAAGAAGGTTGTGCAGTATCCAGGTTAAGTTTCGGAAGCCATACCGGCACCCATGTTGATGCTCCTTCTCACATTCTGGACAATGGCCTGACTGTTGACAAACTGGAACTCAAAAACCTCATGGGAATGGCACTTATCCTCGATTTTTCTTCATTGTCAGGTGCACTTACTGCCGATATTCTTGAAAAGGCCTTCCAGAATGCAGGAGTTCCTGAAAATATCTCAATTCTCCTTCTTAAAACAGGAGGCTTTTCCCGAAAACAAAAAGGTACAGGTAATATTAGTTCTCCAGGCGGAGAAGCAGGTTCTCATAGCATGGAGTCCTGGAAAGAAGAATTTGATCCCGCATACCTTGACAAAAGCGGAGCAGCGTGGATTGTCGGAAAAGGATTCAAAACCATAGGAATTGACGGTTTTTCCGTGGATGATCTTTATTCCGAAAGTCTGCCTGCCCACCGCGTACTTCTTTCAGGTAACGTGAACATAGTAGAATGCCTTGAGCTCGGCTCAGTAAAAGCAGGAACCTATTTCTTCCTGTGCCTGCCCCTCAAAATTGAAGGTTGTGACGGCGCGCCTGCAAGAGCCCTATTAATTTCCTATTCCTGACTTATTCCTCAACTTTTTGTAATCCTTCAGAAGTGAGACATTGTGTATCTTATTTCATTCTGCGTGACCATTTCAAATATGAACTTTCCTGAAACCGGGTACTCTATTACCACTCCCTTCTTTTCAAGAGATAACCGTGTTTCATTTGTCTCCTGGCTTTCCTCAGGTGTCCATCTTCCTTCTGAATCAAGCTTGCCTTTTATAAAGTGAACCGGCTTTCCTTCAAGAAACAAGCGTTTCTTAACTCCATTTTGATACTGACAGATAATGGTATTGTTTTCGAGGGTCCAACCAGAATCGTTCAGTTGCCCATTACATTCCGGGTCAGGGTCCACTCCGAAACTAATGTACCTGACTGAAGCAGGAAGAGATAATTCAAGGGCACACATACTCCCCGCAGGGCTAAAACTGTCAGCAGAGTTTCGGGCATATCCTTCCTGGATTGAAAGTATCGACAGTGAAGCGGTTTCTGTTTGGGCTTTAATTTGCGCATCTTCCAGAATGGGACTCACCGTATTCCAGGCCTGGGCCACCAGAATCAAAACTGCCGCAAGTAGCCCGAGATATACAACGAGTTTTAGCGGGATCGTATCTGCAGCCGCGGTGTCGGAGACGAGATCTCTCATATAATAGTTAACATGCCATAAATAATAAAAAATTTTACTTTGTCTATTAACAGATAACTTTTTA
>NZ_JAVKPK010000079.1:0-15005 GCF_031461075.1 Methanosarcina baikalica
AAAGAAAGATCGCGTTAAAGAAAGATCCCGGATCAATTTAAGCGGGAGTTATAGAAAGAATTAAAATATGTTAAAAGGTTTTAGAACTCAAAGACCTGCCCGTCATATCCCAGGGGTAAAAATATTGATTCGATATGATGGGGACGGAAGAGATGACTGAGATGGGTTAAAACTACTTCTTTTGCATTGAGATTTTCTGCAAGCGCCATAGCCTCTTCTGAATTCATGTGCTTTTTGATATGGATATGGGGAGGGACTATAGCATCGGCAATAAGAAGGTCTGGGTTTTTCATAAGCTCCAGGCTGGCTTCGGGAATCTTCGAGTTTGTATCTCCGGTAACCACTACTTTTGCACTGCCTTCGCGGATTATAACCCCTATAGGAACCTCCACAGGAGGATGATTTACCCTAAACAGGGTAAACTGCAGCCCGATTAGCTCGAATGGCTCATAGAGCTTTACATAATGATACCTCGGTTTAAGGAAGGAGACATACTGGTTTATATATTCAAGAGTTTCAGGAATTCCGTAGACGTCAACGGTATTTTGAACCCGGTAGAACTCCCCGAATCCGGAGTAATGGTCGTAGTGCCCATGGGTCCAGATAACCCCATCTATACATGAAAGATTTTGCTTGAGGAATTGCTGTCTGAGATCAGGGCTGGTGTCGATAAGAATTTTACCCTTATCGGACTCTACAAGGATAGAAGAACGAAGTCGCTGACTCTTTCCACCGTTTCGGGCGTCCACGCAGGTCGGGCAGTTGCATCCTATTTTAGGAGTTCCGACAGCATCGCCGGTCCCAAACAGTGTTAGCTTCATGTTCCCGTTTTCCTTTCGTAGTCTTCAGATTTGAGGCCAGCCCTTTCGTCAAAAGACTTTACTGCCTCCAACAAGTCCTGCTGGGTGAGTACTTTGCGTTCTTCCAAAAGAGCACTCAGGACAGCTTCCCTTATGACCATACGCAGGTCCGAACCCGAATAGCCCTCAGTCAATTCCGCAATTTCCCCTGTATCAAAGTCCCCTTCGATGTGCCGGGTTACGATGTCCAGGATATTTTTACGCATATCGAGGTCAGGGAGAGGAAAATGAACTATTTCGTCAAACCGCCTCCATGCCGCACTGTCAAGCATACGGGGATGGTTGGTCGCGGCAATAAGGAGGACCCCATGCTCCACGAGGCTGATTTCGTCGATGGCCTTAAGAAGAGTATTGACTGCTCTCTTGATGGCAGCATTTTCGTCAGATGTCCTCGCTTTTGCCATGAAATCCAGCTCATCTATAAAAAGAATGCATGGATTCAATTTTTTTGCAAGCAAAAAGACTCTGTCGATGTTCTTTGCAGTCTCACCAAGATACTGGTCTGTTATCATGGAGAGTTTGACCTCAACAAACGGAATGGAGAGTTGCTCTGAAAGCGCACGGGCAACCGAGGTCTTTCCGGTCCCTGGAGGCCCGACGAAAAGAAGTTTTCCTATATCATGCAGGCCTATCTCCCGCAGGTATTCCCTGTGCTGGATGGCTTTCATGATCTTTTCAATTTCATTCTCCTGCTCCTCGGTGAGTACAAGATCTCTGATTTTCTGCTTTACGTCCTCAGGGGCGACAATGACCACGAGTTTAAGCATCTCTTCGCTTTTGTCTTCTTTCCTGATTTCAGCTATCAGGGACTCTATCCACTCCCTGTCAACCTCCTTCGGCCTTATTTTTGCCTTTGCAAGCGCATAATTTGCAGCTTTAACCTTCCTTATTTCTCCGAAATAGTAGGCCAGGACAGGGTTATTTTCAATCCTTTCCTGGGAACCTTCCTGCTTTTCAAACCATTCCGCGGCAAGTTCGAAAGCACTCAGACGAAGTTCAAAATGAGACTTATCAGTAATTATGAAAGGAATGTTCCTTACGATTATTTCGAGGTCCTTAACCCCGTACAGTTTTTCGATCCTGATAAATGTAGCTGTAATGGGTTTGGGAACTGTTTTTCCTGTGCTGTTCCAGTAGTTTTTCCGAATATTCTTGGGGAGGTCGTTTACATCCAGCTCTGGATAGCGGTTATAGATCTCTGCGGTCAGCAGCAGTTCTACGATGTCTAGTATGGTGCCTGACATATTTTTACCCGTTGCGTACATAGATTAGTCCATTATCAAGTGTTGGGCACTCAAATGCGGTAGGTTCTTAAATCATTCTTTAAGTTGCTAAACCTAGTAATTGATTTTCTTCAAAGATAAAATTTACGAAACAGCCGACAGTAGAGAGAGAAAGCCGGCTGGAGATGATAACTTTATCTAGCAGAAGCCGTTATCATCTACTCTATCTCTTTCGGGAATTAAGAGCACTTTTTTGGAAAAAGCCTTTGCCGACTCCGGAAAACACTTCAATTTCCAGAGAGGGATTGTGAATTCTGGAAATGACCGGACAGCCCCCGTAAAGTGTACTCGTGTTTCGGGGAGTATCTGATTTACTCGATTTGTTTCCGGAATACTCAGCATTATCAAAACTTTTGCATTATCAGAACTCCTATATTAAAACTATCATTCCGAAGATCTCTCTATCTAAGGAAATCAAGAATCATCCCTAGAGAGGACAATTGCATGACAAGAGAACAGCTCTATTCAGGGAAAGCAAAAACTATCTACAAGACAGATAATCCTGACACCCTTATTGCCGAATTCCGTAACAGTCTGACTGCATTTAACGGAGAGAAAAAAGGGGAAATGGAAAAGAAAGGGTATTACAATGCCCAGATCTCAAAAAAGCTCTTTGAGATGCTCGAAGCAGAGGGAATTCAGACCCACTTTGTAGAAATGCTTTCAGACATTGATATGCTCGTAAAGAAAGTCGAAATCATAAAAATTGAAGTAATTGTCAGGAACATTGCCGCAGGCTCAATTACGAAAAAATACCCAATGAAAGAAGGTATTGTTTTCAAACCTCCTGTTCTCGTTTTTGATTTCAAGAGCGACGAATACGGAGATCCCATGCTGAATGACGATATTGCTCTTGCACTTGAGCTTGCAACACGGGAGGAACTTGCTATACTCCGGAAACTCGCCCTGAGGATCAATGAACTGCTTGTGCCTTACCTGGATGAAAAAGGTATCTTACTTCCTGATTTCAAGCTGGAGTTCGGAAGAAGGGATGGAGATATTATCCTTGCAGACGAGATTTCCTGCGACACCTGCCGGTTCTGGGACAAGAAGACAGGGCAATCCATGGATAAAGATGTCTTCAGGTTTGACAAAGGCGATATTTCCAAAGCTTACCAGGAAATTGCCAGGCGTATAGTGCCCGAAATATTCGAATAAACCAAAATCGAAGCTTGAATAAGCCTGAGAAAAGCCTTCAAAAACTTCCATATTAACTTTGTAAATAATAATTTTGTTTATTTACATTATTTTGTTTTTAACTTTTATTTTTAACTTTATTTACGCCTTAAAAAAGAAATCCAGAGTCGTTTGGAAACGGAAATCCGAAAGCATTTTTGCCTGCTGTATCCATTCTGCTTTCGGTGTGTTTACCCTGCCTGCGAGGTATGAAACTGCGGCTTCGAGCGAATCGAATTTTTGTGGAGGGTTTCGGAGAGCGTTTCTCATGCCTTCCCTGACAACCCAGACCCCAAGGGGAGCCCAGTAATCCGGAGTTATTTCCCTGAGCACGAAAACGGAAGCCTGTCTTTTGATTTCCGTAAGGTACTCAAGCACAGGCAGCCTTGCGGCGTAATAACCTCCTGCAAGGGAAGAATATCCTTTTTTCCCTTCATGGTCCTCACTGTCTTCCCCAATCCAGCTTGATTCTCCAGACCAGACTGCTTTTGGGAGCCAGATTTCAATTATTTCGAAGGAATAGGCCCTTGGAAGGATAAGGATTTCAAAATGGTTTCCGAAATGAATCCCGCTAAAAAGCTGAATCTCCGGGATCCATGAAAAATCTTTTATGCGGGCTGTAAGTTCCTTTCCCGCCATATCGTCCACGGCTGTGATTGACCAGCGGGTGGGTACGATTTTTCGTTCTTTTCCGAGCAGGCCAATGGAAAGCAGGCGCGTAATGTGTTCAGCCGGGATGTCTCCTTTGTAGAGTTCAAGCACGGCGTCTTTTGCCAGGGCGTCAGTGTCGTAAACGAGATAATCCACTTTTCTCGGGACATTCGGGTTTTCTGCGAGCTCAAAATTTTTCACAAGGCCTGAAGGGCCCATAGGTGTGAGCACGGAATCGAATTTGAGTTCTTGTTTGGGGGCTTTGAAAAACCAGGCTTCAGTATCTACCGGCTTTTTGGAGAGAGCAAGCTCCTGAGCCTTTACAAGTAGGGGGTTCTCTTTGCTGCGTGCGTCCTTTACATGCAGATTTGTGTTTGCTCTGACCAGACGGGAACGCATGGAGATTATATCTTCAATCTGCATGTTTGCCCAGGCTGAAGGATCTTCAAAAATGGAGGCTTCGCTATCCTTTACTAAAGGGGGAATGAGTGGACCTGCAGACACCCTGGGGTAACCATAGCTTCCAACAAAAAGAGCAGGGGGAGATGCTCCAAAAACAGAATCTCCTGAGATTACAGGAGCAATTGATTGAAAGGACTTGAATTTTTCAAGGATTGGGCAACGTGGACGCCCGCAAAGTCCTTTTCCTTTACATTTAATACACAGTTTTCCATTCACTTTAAATCCGTATCCTCACATATGATACAGGCTTTAGCTCCAGGAGCATGCTTGTACAGCCAACCGGATTTCTGAACAAAGCTGCAAATACCGCACATGCTTTTTGCCTTTTCCTGAGAGGACAAATCTTGACCTAGAAGCACTGATGCAAATTTTCGAATCTCGTACTGGGTCTCATCGGAAAAACCAATCTCAGCCCCACGTTTTTCACTCACGTACTGGGACACCGCAGCGCTTGAGAGTTCCAGAATGTCCGCTACATCCTGCTGCGTGCACCCATGATCAAAAATCATTGTCCTGGAAAGCTCGGCCCGGATTGCGGGCAAGACTTTCTGCACCATAATTTCACATGTTGTTTTCATGGAAGACCAACACCTGCATAGACAAGAAGAGTTTACGAAACGTACCCCTCTGACCATTTATATACCCGGGTATTTGTGTTTTTCGAGTAGGAACCATGTCTTCCTTAATACACGTTATGGAAAATACATGCTATCAAAAAACCGGCAAAAATATATACAATTCCGAACCTGGAAATGTTACTACCATTTCTCAGGCCCGGTCTACCATGGGGGCTGGTCAGGGATTAGTTTTTAATTTGCTCAGCAGAGAAACCCTTTTCCATGAGGACTTCTTTCATGCGGGTCAGATGGTTACCCTGAAGTTCCACAGTATTTCCTTTTACTGTGCCGCCGCATGCAAACTTTGATTTGAGATAAGTTGACAGTTCATGAAGATCGATTTCACTGGCATCGAAACCTTCTACAACGGTAACTTCTTTTCCGTATCTTCGTCTGTTAACTTTTACAGTAATTCTCTGTTGCTCTTTTGCAACCTCTTCGCATATGCAAAGTTCTTTTGGAAGCCCGCATACCGGGCACATTCCGCTGCTCATTTGTTGGTATATCCTCCAAATTTGTAATCATTGTTTATGTAATTTACATCTGAAAATAGCTGAATAGATATAAAGTACTTATCAATGATGATATTAAAGCCTAATGGTATTTTTCAGGCACTTTATGCTGAATTTCAGTTACTAGCCAGAAATTCCCAACCGCATAAAAAGCCAGCCAGGACGTTATTATTTATTTAAGTTTATCATATTAAATAGTATATAAGTTTGTAGAGTAAATAAATAGTATATAAGTTTGTAGAGTAAAATTTAAGAATATAGTATCGAGTAAAGAACGCAGGCAGCAAGCGAAAAATTTGGAGTTCTACAGAGAGTATTCCTGGGGTAAACGCTCAGAAACTGGTTTCAAGCCGAAAAGGAAAGGCCCTAAAATCTCCGTCTTTGCCTTAAAGAACTCTTCTTAGCCAGCAAGAAGTTAGATATATCTTGAATTCCATCTATTTCTATAACTTATATAACCAGATATATATGTACCCTTATTATATAAATATATTAGTATAAAATTGTTGAATGAAGTCGTGAATATCCGGGGGCACCTGATGAACGAATTAATAGGTTTTGTAAACGGAAATAATGTAAGGCAAAAAGTGCTCTCCTTACTTTCCTCAAAAGGGGAAATGGAAGGAAAAAGAATATCGAAAACCCTGAGAGTGGTATATCCAACCATCGTAAAAACTCTCGAAGAGCTTGAAGAGAAAGAATTAATCACAAAAAAAGAAGAAATGTACTCCCTGAGCGAAACCGGAGTAAAAGTGGAAAAAATGATCCAGCAAATCTAATTTTTTATCCACTTTATTTTAAATATATCTACTTTTTATTTT
Organism: Methanosarcina baikalica; assembly: GCF_031461075.1. Taxonomy (NCBI): domain Archaea; kingdom Methanobacteriati; phylum Methanobacteriota; class Methanomicrobia; order Methanosarcinales; family Methanosarcinaceae; genus Methanosarcina; species Methanosarcina baikalica. Next base: position 6,383 of record NZ_JAVKPK010000079.1, read on the forward strand.
ACGTACCTTTTTTCAGTTCAATACTTTTGAAGAAATAACTGATTCTCAAAAGAGAAATTCATACTCGTACTTATACTTCTCAGGATTTAGTTTTCACAATTATTTCAGGCTATTGCCTTGTATTTCAAGGTAATAAATTCCAAATTTTAAAGATGATGAGTATAACTTATTCCGTACTATATAACCACGGAAAGCAAGCAAAATCACTCCAGATTCTGTAACCACGAAAAATATGGAAAGACGCGAAAATTTCTGTGCCATAAATTAGTCCTAGCGCAGTGAAAAGGACCCCGTGCTGTTGCGATTACATCGCAACTCCCAGAAAATCTCCGATTTCCTGTAATCCCGAAGAGGACCTCGGGAAGGACAGCGTACTCCCGAAGCGCAATTAGGGATCCACAACTCTGCCGAGAAGAGACTCGAGTAGGTGAGAAATATTTATCTAATCCTTGTCCCTTTATGTCGGCATAGTCTGTTAACGCTACACTGAAAACCCTGAATTTCAGAGAATGATTTATCAGAAAAAACCGAAGCTTTGGCATCCGAAAGAGGATTAAGAATCAGAGGCAAGGCAATGTTACCTGAAGAAGACCTTAAGATAATTAAAAAAGAACTCGGGCGAGAGCCCACCCTGGTAGAACAGGGCTGCTTTTTAAACCTTTGGAGCGAACATTGCTCCTACCGCTCAAGTGCCCCTCTCCTGAAAACCTTCACTACTACGGGCGAGAATGTAATTATAGGCCCCGGGGACGACGCTGCAATCATAAAATTCGAAGATGGATACGTACTTGCCATAGGCATGGAAAGCCACAACCACCCTTCATATGTAGACCCTTACAACGGGGCAGCGACGGGCATAGGAGGCATCGTCCGGGACATAATTTCCATGGGAGCCCGCCCTATAGCCCTTATGGACCCTCTCTATTTCGGGCCTCTGGACACCCCTAAAAATCTCTTTCTTTTCGAGCAGATAATTAAGGGAATCGCAGGGTATGGGAATTGCATAGGAGTGCCTGTGGTTAATGGTGAGACTTTCTTTGACAGGAATTACAGCGGAAATCCGCTTGTAAACGTGGTTGCAGTAGGGCTCTGCCGTGAAGAAAATATCGTGACGGCTCGCTCCCAGAAAGCTGGAAACAAGCTTGTACTTGCAGGTTCCAGCACAGGAAAAGACGGGCTTGGAGGGGCTTCCTTTGCTTCAAGGGACCTTTCCGAATCAGCCGAAGCCGAAGACCGCCCAAGCGTCCAGGTTGGAGATCCATATACCGAAAAACTTGTAATAGAAATGACCCTGGAAGCCATGGAAAAAGGCTATATAAAATCCTGCAAGGACCTTGGAGCTGCAGGCCTTGGAGGGGCAAGTTCGGAACTGGCTGCAAAGGGAGGGCTCGGTGCCCGTATTATTACAGATGCAGTGCCCCAACGTGAACCCAATATGAATGCCTATGAAATCCTGCTTGCCGAGTCTCAGGAACGCATGCTCTTTGAAGTAGCCCCTGAAAACGTCGATGCTGTACTTGCTCTGATCTCAAAGTATGACCTTAATGGAGCTGTAGTCGGGTATCTGACAGAAGAGCCAAATTACACAGTTGAATTCAGGGGGGAAATAGTTGCTGACATTCCGATCGGTTTCCTGACCGAAGGAGCCCCTACCTGCGATAAGCCGTCGATAGCCCCTGCTCTCCAGACTGAAGAAGACAAAAAACCCGAAACTCCGAAAGACCTGAAAGCAGCTTTCCTGAAAGTCCTGTCCTCCTATAACATTGCCTCAAAAGAATGGATCTACAGACAATACGACCATGAGGTTCAGTTGAGAACGGTTGCCAAACCCGGAGAAGACGCTGGCGTGCTCAAGATTACCGATAAGAAAGGAATTGCACTCTCCTGCGGCTGCCAGCCAAGAGCTACCCTTCTTGACCCCTACAACGGGGGAAAGACCGCGATTGTCGAAAACGCCATGAACCTTGCAGTAAAAGGTGCTGAAGGGCTTGTCATTGTAAACTGCCTGAACTTTGGAAACCCCGATCGTCCGGAAATTTACTGGCAATTTAAAAACGCCGTACTTGGCCTTGGAGATGCAGCCAGGGAACTTTCGATTCCAGTAGTGGGAGGAAATGTATCTCTGTATAACGAAAGCGACGAGTTTAAGACTGCAATTCCCCCGACTCCCTCAATAGGGATGATAGGAAAGGTAGACCTTAAAACCCCCCTTCCCTCAGGTTTCTTTGCAAAATCCGGAGACAGCATTATCCTGGTAGGAGAAACAACAGCGGAAATGGGTGGTTCCGAATATTATGCCTGTTTCGGTGCCCAGAATGCAGGAAAAGTTCCTCAGGTCCCGAAAAATGCCCCGAAGATAATAAAAGCAGTTATCGAAGCTGTCAAGAGCGGAAAACTCAGTTCGGCACATGACCTTTCCCTTGGAGGGATTGTTGCAGGGCTTGCAAAGATGTGTAGAGATGTAGGTGCAAAAGTAAACCTGAGTGAAATTGCAGAAATGCAGACTGATGAACTTTTGTTCTCAGAAGCTCCTGCAAGAGCTCTGCTTGCTACAGGCGAGCCTGACGCTGTACTGGAAATCCTCAAAGATGTACCTCACATAGTCGTCGGCAAGGTTGAAGGCACTACCCTGGAAATCAAAGGAAAAGATTTCGAAATTTCCCTCTCTCTAAAAGAAGTCTCCGATGCATATGGCAGCCTTACAAGATTTATGATGGGATAATATCTCATCTTTTTTAATCTATTTTTTATAAGTAATCTATTTTTGATAAGAATTCATATTAATGTCCAAAGTTTGCTTTTTTAAATACTATATCTCGAATAATCTACCACGTTACTGACCAGGAAAGCAAACCTGAAAACTCTTAATTATTAAAAATAAAATAGTTGAGACAAACTCTTCAACAAAATTTGCGGCTTTTTGGGGTTTTAATTGGAATTTTGATGAAAAATTACACTTGCTTTTGAACGGGAGAGTCAAAATTAAAAGAATTACAAATTCTGTCTTATCGATGGTATTTTTCCAATTCCGTTGTGAAATGCGGGAATTAACCCAAACAATAGTTTTTAGTAGGTTTCCGCACTAGATTACCTTGTTATGAAAGCTGTATGCATCTGTATGGGAGTGCATCTGCCTTACAGTCCCAAGTGGTACTGGCCTGTAGAGGGATTTTCCGGGGTGCCTGAAATGGACCGGTATTTTGACCGGAACCGTATTTTTTCAAGATTTTTAAAAACAAGCAGACAACTTCTGCGCCTTAATGACCTGATTCTGGAATCCGTGGAAAAAGGAGGGAAGTACTCCTTTGATCTATCCGGACCTTTCCTTGAACAATGCAGGTGGGACCCTGAACTTATAGAATCTTTCCTCGAACTCGGGGAAAGCGGAAGTGTGGAATTTACAGGGAGTTGCACTTATCATTCCCTGAGTTCACTGTATCCCGATTTATCCTGGTTTAAGGAGGAAGTGCTCAACTACAGGGAAATGCTTCGGGAACTATTAGGAGTAACCCCGGAGACTTTCGTAAATACCGAACTCCTGTACACTGAAAGAGTAGGAAGCATGCTTGCTGAGATGGGTTTCAGCTGCCTTATTGCCGAAGGTTCCAGGAACCTTATGAATGGATATGACCCTGTACACGTTTTTGAAAACCACCTTCCAACTCTGTTAAGGCATATAAACCTCAGCGAAGATCTTGAGCTGCGTTTTTCAGAAAAAGAGTGGGAAGGCTACCCTCTTATTCCGGAAAAGTTCGCGGACTGGATTGCAAGTATGGAAGGAGATGTCCTGACCCTCTATATTAATTATACAAATCTCTGCCTTCATTACAGGAATAAGAGTACCATAGCGGATTTTATCCGGAGTTTTCCAGAGGCCCTCAAAGTCCGGGGTATTGAAATGCTCACGCCATCTGAAGCTGTAAAGAAATTTATGCCTTTAAGGCTCCCTACCCTTGGAACAGAACAGACGATCCGTTATGGAATGCATAACGCAGTAGGAAACCATGCCCAGCAGCTTTACCTGCGAGAACTGGTAAGAATTGGAGAGGAACTATCGGGGATTAAGGAAAATAAGGATTACCGGAAACTGAAACAGGTATTCGGTTATCTCCAGCAGAGCGAAATACTCTTTTCCATGGACTCCGGAAACATAAGAGAAGGGTATGAAAGGGCTGTAAATTATTTTTCCATCCTGTCCGACTTCAGGAGAGCTGTCCTGGAGGAGGGAACATGACTTCAGTTTGCATGTGTTTCCAGGTTCATCAGCCTTTCAGACTGCGCAGGTTCTGGCCTGATGACAGATCAGGCTTTTTCCGTTATTTTGACGAAAGAAGTAACAGGGAAATCTTTGAGAGAGTAGCCAGGAAATGCTATATCCCTGCAAATAGGGTCCTTCTGGATTCTCTTGATGAGCATAGAGGAGAGTTCAGGTTTTCTCTTTCTGTTACCGGGACCCTGCTCGAACAATGCGAACTCTGGGGAAAAGATGTGCTTGAAGGCTTCCGGCAGATGGCGGAAACAGGAGCAGTGGAGTTCCTGGACGAGACATTTTATCATTCTCTCTCAAGCCTTTTTGAAGACAAAACAGAATTTATCGAAGAGATAAAGGAACATAGAGAATCTGTATTTGACCTTCTTGGAGTTAAACCTCAGGTATTCCGGAATACAGAACTGCTATACAATAATACAATAGCAAAGATTGTTTCGGATCTCGGTTACAGGGCGATTCTTACTGAAGGTGCGGACCATATGCTTGACGGAAGATCTCCTAATGTGCTTTACAGGGCAAAAGGCTCAGGACTTCCCATTATCTTCAGGAACTATAAGCTGAGTGATGATATAGGATATCGCTTTTCGGCAAGGTGGTGGGAAGGTTACCCTTTGACTGCGGAAAAATGGGCATTATGGGCTTCAGGGATTAACGAAGATTGCGTTAATATCTTTATGGATTATGAGACCTTTGGAGAGCACCAGTGGGAAGAGACCGGAATTTTTACCTTTTTGCAAGAACTGCCTAGAGAAGTCCTCAAGACTCGCCTGAATTTCAGTACTCCTCTCGAAATTGTCGAAAAATACTCATCCTTAGCCGAGGTAGATGTAGGAGATTCTTCCACCATTTCCTGGGCTGATACGGAACGTGATACCAGCGCATGGCTTGGAAACGATATGCAAAGACGTTGTTTAGAAGAGATGAAGCTGCTTGAGCCCTTTGTAAAAAAAACAGGAGATCCTGAAATCTTACGTATATGGAAACACCTGCTGACCTCGGACCACTATTACTATATGTGTACTAAGTGGCTCGGAGATGGGGATGTACATTCTTATTTCAGTGTCCATTCCACACCTTTCGATGCAGCAGTTAATTTCATGGCCGTACTTATGGATTTCAAAGCCCAGGTATTCAGGAAACTTAGCACACTAGCTTAATGAAATATACACACACTAATTCATGGGAGTTTGAGTCGCATGGTTAGAGACTTATTCATGTTTGCAGGCTTTAATGAAAATTCGCAGATTGCATGGTTCAAGATTATTTATTTGAAAGAACCCGGATCTTTATCCTTAATAACCGATTTTCTGGAAAAAGAGAATGCATTCATTATGTTTGGCCATCTGGACAACATTACACAAAAAGCAGGAGAGTATTCAGTATTTACAGAACTTAATGAAGATGTTGACCCGGGGAATCTCGCCCAAAAAATAAAGAATCTTGAAGTTGTAAGTGAAGTAGAATACGGGATTTCAAAATACGGGATGATCTATTCCGTGGACTTTCCCCTCAATGTCATAGGAGTTAGGGGAGTTGCGGCGAGGGCACTTACAATTGTTGATATCATTAAAACCCTGAATGAAAATGTGGCGCATGCAGAGGGGCTTCTCACAATTTCAGGACTTAAGGGAGGGATTCACGCAGCGAAATATTTCAAGAGCATCATGCCTCTTAATGACAGTAATTTCGCAAACGTGCTTGCGGAACTCTACAGAGCTGTTGGATGGGGAATCCTGGAAATCGACTGTAATCCTGAGACTTATGAAGGGAAAATCGTTGTGAAAGATTCATTTATAGCCGACGTTTACGGTGCGTCGGAACAGCCTGTTTGTGCTTTCATGAGCGGTTACTTTGCGGGTTACCTGACCGAATATTTTGGAAAGAACATAAGTGTGAGGGAGGTCAGCTGTAAAGCCACAGGAAAGCAGGTCTGCGAACACATAATTTCGCTGGCGCCCTCCGGCTCAAGCCAGGAATACCAGACAAGAGGGGATCCCCGGTGATCAAACAACCGAATGTCATTCTAGGAAATGACGAACTTCTCGTAACTATGGGAAGAAAGGGGGATATCTTAGGTTTATTTTACCCCCGCAGAGATCATGCCCAGCACGTAGAAGAATCCGTTGCCTGCATTCACACAGGAGAAAAACTTCTCTGGACAAACGATAACGATTGGCATTGCATACAGAATTATATAGAAGATACCAATATCGTGTCCACAAAACTATATCATGACTCAGGAATTCGGATTTCGATTCTGGACCTGGTGCATCCGGATGTGCCTGTTCTCATCCGCAGATTTAAGGTTCAATCCCAGCAAAAAATTTCAGGGAAATTCTTCTACTATTCAAATTTCAATGTAGGAGAAACGTCTAAGAAAAACTCCGGCTTTTGTGATACAGAGGCTCGCCTGCTCGTGCAGTACTGGCAAAATTATTATATAGGGATTCACTCCCTGCCCGAATTTACTGAATGGCAGATTGGAAAGGCCATGGACACTATATGGTGGGCAAATTCCAAATATGATATGGAAGATGGAAAACTCCAGGGGAATAAAGAAGACATAGGAAACATTAATAATGCTGCTGGCTGGGACCTTGAACTGGAAGCTGACGGTGCAAACGAGTTTGTTATCCTGATAGGCGCCGCATCTTCCAGAAATCTCCTTTATAAAAGGATGCACGAGCTCTCTAAATTGCCTCTGGAACATATTTTTGAAAAAACCAGGGAACACTGGGTTATGTGGCTTTCTAAAAAGCACGTTCTCAAAATGCCGGGAATCGAAGGATACGAAAACCTGCGCCAGGAACTGTTCAGTGCCTACAACCGGGCTCTTCTAATGCTTTACCTTCTTAACGACCGCGAATATGGTTCCTTTGTGGCAGCTCCGGAGTTTGATTCCAATTTTGAAAAATGTGGAGGATATGGTTTTTGCTGGAACCGGGATACCTCGGAAGTTGTGCTCGCACTCAAGCATTCGGGCTATCCGGAGTACTGTGACATGTTTTTCAAGTGGTGTATCCAGACCCAGCTCCCGAATGGTTCCTGGTTTCAGCGCTACTGGCTCAATGGGGATATAGCTCCTTCCTGGGGTAATTTTGATTACTCGACCCAGATCGATGAAACCGGATACACACTTCATTCCATGGACATTTATTACAGGACCCTCGAAGGCCTCACAAAAGCTGAGTTTCTCGACGAGGTCTGGGTTTCCATACTCCGAGCTGCCGAATACCTGATGAAGCGGACCAAATCAGGAATTCACGAAAGCTGTATGGACCTCTGGGAAACTTATTACGGGATTTTCACTTATACAAATGCTTCAATCTATGCAGGGCTCATGGGCGCTTCACACCTGGCTGAAGAAAATGGGGAATCTGGCATGGCAAGACGCTGGAAGAAAAGGGCGGAATTCATTAAACAGGCCACAATTGATCGCTTTTGGCTTCAGGAAGGCTATTTTGCAAAAGGAATAATTAACGAAAAACTGGATAAAACTCTTGATGCAAGTATTTTGGGCGCCTATATCCCCTTTGGAATGTTATCCCCAAAAGACCCCGTAGAAAAGGATATGATCCTGTTTATGATAGAAAATATCCAGAAAAAGCTCTCAGTGCCTATTAATGAGAGTTACGGGATCAGAAGGTATGAAAACGACAGTTACATTGATGGAAACCCATGGATAGTGACTACTCTCTGGCTTTCGAAAGCAATGTTTGCCCTTGCCCTCGACATGCCCCAGGAAAAAATCATGTTTGCCCCTACACATGAAATTCCCCAGGAAAAAGAGGATAGCCACACAGAAAAAGTGAGAGAACTGACCGATGGAGGAATTCAGTTCCTTAAATGGGCTCTTGCCGGCGCAACCAGTACAGGACTTCTCCCGGAACAGGTGGACAAGTCTACAGGAAAACCTGCCTGGGCAATCCCTCTCGGATGGAGCGGGTCTCTGATGCTTGATAATGTTTTGCTCCTGGATAAATTATGCCGGAAAAAAGCCGGAAATACTACCGAAAGTTGAAGAAAAGATAATAAATTGAAAACAGTAAAAAGGGGGAGGAAAAACAAAATTAAATATAAAAAATCAAAATTGGGTATTGTACCCGACATTCTGCAGATGTCTTCAAAAAAATAACATTTTTCTTGTTATCGTTTTTGGAGAATTATTCGAATCTGCAGTTAGTATATCAACTGAAGCCTCGGAAAATGGGGGCTGGAAGTTTTTAATGAAGGCAAAAGATCGAAAATCGTGGGATATTTTAAAAAAATATGTTTGAGTAACCAAGAAGGTTTTCAGAAAAAACGATAGCAAGAAAAATTGTGAAAATTGTAAGGACATCTGCGGAAAGTAGG
>NZ_JAVKPK010000008.1:0-71447 GCF_031461075.1 Methanosarcina baikalica
CTAACAAACATTACAGATGACCAATGAAATTATATATGTCTTATTCCTAAACATATGGCTGCTTTTCCAGGGAGTGAGAATTGAGCCTGATCGACTCAGGGAAGAATACAGGCGGAAAGTCATAGTCAGGCTTGGAAGCTCAGGCCAGCAGCACCCGGATATTCGGATAGAAGAGATTTTTGCGGAAATCTGTGCCGAAAATGCTTTTAGAGAAGTTAATCCCTTCTGGCTTGGGATTGAAGCTGCCAGAACCTTCAGGACTGTATCTTTAAAAAAACTGGAAGCTTACCCTCAGAGTTCGCACCTGCTCGAAAAATACAGAAATGTTCCTAAATGCAGTTTCCAATGCCCAGAGGGTCTTTACGGAATAGGAACTTCGTTTTCTGGGCCTGTATGACCGCTTTAATTTCGTAATAATGTCTTCCGATCATGGTATAAAGAAACCTGACACGCGCCTTTTCACAATGGCTCTCGATCGCCTTGGACTTGAACCCCGGGAAGTGCTCTCAATTGGTGACACGCCCGAAAACGACATCTACCCACCCCAGAGTCTTGGAATGAATGGAATTCATATCCGTAATGCATGGAAATATTCATGAAAATGGGGGCGAAAAGTAGAGAAATCAGCCTTTTCTAAGCTGAATTTAAGCTGAACTTCTTTTTTATATTTTAGTCTAAAGGTATTTCTCTCCCTCTCAACACTTTTCCACAATTTTCTTGATAATTGTTATCTACTGGCTACATTGTTATCTTCTTAGAACATGAAATCGTCATTAAACTGATTCTAATCTCTTTTTATTCCTTCAAGTAGGTTCTGCGGATAAAAATGCAATCAATGAAAGCCAGATGTATATTCCTGATAGACATTGGATAGTCATTGAACGGTAAGAGATATTCACTCCATCCAAAACCAGATATATTTAAATAATCGCAAGCACTCTAAAACCCAAGAAATTCTTATACTATTTTCCAATCATGGAGTGTCTTTATGACAGAATCGGAAATTTCAAAAGAATATAATGCAAATGAGGTTGAGGAAAAGTGGATGGAGAAGTGGAACCTCTCCATGTACCACTTCAATTGGGGAGAAGATACCCGACCCCAATACATTATCGACACCCCACCCCCTTACCCTACAGGCAATTTTCACATCGGAAATGCGCTCAACTGGTGCTATATTGACTTTGTTGCCCGATATAAACGCATGCGCGGGTACAATGTGATGTTCCCTCAGGGCTGGGACTGCCATGGCCTGCCAACCGAAGTTAAGGTTGAAGAAACTCACGGGATAACTAAAAATCAGGTCCCTCGTGCAGAGTTTCGGAAAATGTGCAGGGAATTGACTGCGGGAAATATCGACAAGATGCGCAAGACAATGCTGCGCCTGGGTTTTTCTGTGGACTGGAGTAACGAATTTGTTACCATGGAACCCTCATACTTTGTAAAAACACAGAAATCTTTTGTCAGAATGTACAATAATGGATACATCTATCATGAGGATCATCCTGTCAACTGGTGCCCTCGCTGTGAAACTGCCATTGCTTTTGCAGAAGTCGAATATAATGAAGGGCAAACTAAACTTAATTTCGTCCACTTCGACAAGGTAGATATCGCAACTACAAGGCCAGAACTGATGGCAGCCTGCGTCGCAGTTGCAGTCAACCCTAAAGATGAGCGTTACAGCCAGTATATTGGTAAGGAGATTACAGTGCCCATCTTCAAGCAGAAAGTTACTCTGATTGCTGATGAAGCCGTTGAGCCTGAATTCGGTACAGGCGCTGTGATGATCTGTACTTTCGGGGACAAGCAGGACATACGCTGGTGGGTGAAATACGGGCTGCCTCTTGTAAAAGCAATTGATAAACAGGGCAAGATGACAGAAGCTGCAGGCAAGTACGAAGGCATGAGCATTACTGAATGCAGAGAAGCTGTCATTTCTGACCTCAAAGTCGCAGGTTTCCTTTATGACCAGAAGCCCCTGGAGCAGAATGTCGGGCTATGCTGGCGCTGTGACACTCCCATAGAGACCCTTTCCGGGCCTCAGTGGTTCGTAAAGATCGACCATGAGGGCATCCTGAAAGCTGCAGATGAAATTAACTGGTATCCTGAGTATATGAAAGTCAGGCTCCAGAACTGGACAAACACCATGGAATGGGACTGGTGTATTTCCAGGCAGAGAATCTTTGCAACCCCGATCCCGATCTGGTACTGCAAACAGTGCGGGGAAGTCATGATCGCAGAAGAGAGCTGGCTTCCGATTGACCCAAATGAAGCGGCCCCAAAGAAAGCATGTATCTGCGGATCAACTGATTTTGAACCTGAAACCGATGTGCTGGACACCTGGATGGATTCCTCGATTACGGCATTGCATGTCACTGGCTGGGAAAGCGAGCACAAACTCCGTCTGCCTGCACAGATACGTCCCCAGGGCCATGACATCATCAGAACCTGGTCTTTTTATACGATCCTTCGGAGCCTGGCCGTTGAAGGCAAGAAACCCTGGGACTCCATAATGGTCAACGGCATGGTGCTCGGGCCTGATGGGCATAAGATGAGCAAGTCCCTTGGAAACGTTATTTCCCCCGAAGAAGTAACCACACAGCACAGTGCTGATGCTTTCAGGCAGTGGGGTGCAGTTGGCGGCTCCACAGGTTCGGACGTAATGTTCCGCTGGAAGGATGTAGTTTCAGCTTCTCGTTTCCTCCAGAAGATGTGGAGCATCTATCGCTTCTCAATGTCTCACCTGAAGGACTTCGAGCTTGAAGATGTTGAAACATTCCCGACTGATTCCCTCCTTACAATTGATAGGTGGCTCCTGAGCAAGCTTAACAGGCTTGTGGACACTTCCACAAAAGAGCTTGACAGATACCAGTTTGATTCTACTTTTAAGGCCATAAGAGGTTTCGCCTGGGAAGTTCTTGCTGACAACTATCTGGAACTTGTAAAAGGCAGGCTTTATGGCGATGAGCCTGAAGGCAGGAGAGCAGCCCAGTACGTTCTCTACAGAACAATAAAAACTCTTTCGCTTCTGCTTGCGCCTTTCATACCTTTCTTTGCGGAAGAGTTGTATTCCAGATTTAGCAATGAAAGCGTCCACACACAGGCCTGGCCGGCAGTCGATGAAAAATTTATAAGTGAAGACGCCGAAGCCGCAGGAGAACTGATCAAGAACATTACAGGTGAAGTTCGCAGGTATAAGTCTGACCTGGGAATGGCTCTTAATGCTCCCCTGAAAAAGATCGAGATCTACAACGCAGATATTGATACAGGGGATATTGCAGGCGCTACAAACTCGGAAGTTGAGTTGATGGAAGGTGCTCCTTCCTTTGAATACGTGCCCGTGGAAGTTAAACCAAATATGGGCATTCTCGGACCCCGCTTCAGGAAAGATGCAGGTGCCGTTATAGAAGCCCTCAAGGCAGAAGTTCCTGCTGCTGTTGAATTCCAGGCAGTTTCGGGAAAAATAACCGTTATTGTAAATGGCGAACAGGTCGATATCGAACCTGAAGCCGTTGAGATAAGAAAAGAAGTAATCTCAGGCGGCAGGGAAGTCGATGTGATTGAAGTCAGAGGTGCGGTTGTTGTGATTGTAAGGTAAGCTTATGCTTACCTTTTTTCATAAAAATCTAAGTTATGATTCAAATACTGTCTATTTTTTCCAGCTTTTTAAGGGCATCTTAAGGTTGAATTTCATTAAATTCAACCCCCAACTTTAACCCTGCACGCCAATTATGAAATTAATTTTCTCATTCCTAACTGCAGTTTTATTTTCGGTGAGTTTCTAAACTGCCATAGTTGTCAGCTAGATTTTTGCAGTTATCTCCAATTTCGTGTTTATTTATGAAGCAGTTCGTCTTACTACTGTAGAGATTTAAAGAGTGATAAAATAAAACTCTTAGTTTACAACATAAATATGGCCCTCAAAAATTGATTCATTTTTAGGGGTTAATGAGCCTTATATAGAGTTAGCTAATCAGGTGTAACTATCCAGATTTCGCTGGTTTCCGGACAGAGGAATAAAATTATTTAACTAAAGTGAAAAAATGTATACTCTCACTTCCAATGTGAAACTTTATATACATCCAGGTAATCTGTTTCAGAAATGTATTATTTAGACCTGGAGTTCTTATGTCAAAAGTCAAAAAGGTATTACTACTGCTTAAAAATATGGTGTATGAAAGCACCAGCCCGCAGGAAACTCTCAAGTTTGCGAAGTATTACCGGAGTCAGGGACTCGATGTGCTTGTTATTCTATGGGGACCGATGGGAGTATTGCTTGCAAAGAAAGATAAAATAAGAGGATCACCCAAGTATAATGCAGCTGTTCAGGAATGCATAGATATGGGAGTAGAGTTCCGGTGCTGCCAGCTTGCCTCGGACATGATCGGGCTTAAGAAAGAAGAATTGATTCCGGGAATCGAATTTATATGTTCAAAAGATGTGGCCGGACTTTTTCTTAGATATACCGAAGAAAACCAGCTTATCATTAATTTCTAAGCCTGAAAGATCTCTAAAAATTATGTCCAGTACTTGATATTGATAAACACTGGCTTTAAACATTTAGATTCGTTTTGCTGTGATCTTTTCTTAAATAAGGTTTTCTTCAACCTACCTGTACTTCAACTCGACTATCTCCAATCACGGACATTTAAGTTTGAATTGGAGTGCTTAATTTCTCCGGACCTGAAAATTTCTCGATAAAATCTTAAATTTGATTCATAAATATTTATAACTATTTTTTCATTGTTTGTGTGAACCAACAAAGCTTTTTATATTCAATGCTATTTTTTTTATACAGTTTTAAAATACTAGAAAATGTAATATCAAGGAATGAACTATATTCCAATATACGTATAATTGGGATAAAAATGCATTTTATATAGAGCCAATCCCAAAACTCAAAGTTCACTTCTTTAAATCGCGTATTTTGAGTGACCAGTCGGGTTTTCAATCATGGAAGCAATCTTAAAAAATCTTAATGATTAAGAACAAAATGGGTTTTGGGCTCAGCTAATAAAATAATACTTCAACTAATATTCAATATTTTAATCTTTTAGTTAATTCATTTTGAGGATACGGGAAAATAATTTAAGCAGGTGGTTTCATGTTTCAAAAGGACTATGAACTAAATGAAGAAGATAAACTTCTTTTACAGAAAATCGTGGACGGAGATATAGCCTTTCGCAAGATTGAGGAATTTACAGACCCTTTAACAGCAGTAAAACTCAGAAGGCTTGCAATACAGGAGTTTGCAAAACTTGAGTTCGAGCATATCCAGAACTTTTCCCTTGATGTGGAAACCACAACTAAGAAAAATATTGAAAATATGATAGGTGCGGTTCAGATTCCTCTTGGAGTTGCCGGGCTTCTAAAAGTAAAAGGAGAATACGCAAATGCTGAGTACTATATTCCCCTTGCTACAACTGAAGGGGCTCTTGTTGCCAGTGTAAATCGCGGCTGCTCGGCCATTACGAAGTCAGGAGGAGCAAATGTCCGAATTTTTGAAGACGAGATGACCCGAGCTCCTGTTTTTAAGCTTGATAGCCTTGATAGGGCCAAAAAATTTTATGAATGGGTTAAGTGTCCTGAGATTTTCGAGCACATGAAAGAGGTAGCCGAAAAAACTACCCGCTTTGGAAAACTGCTCTCTGTAAAACCCTTTGTAACAGGTACATATGTATACCTCAGATTCTCGTACGATACAAAAGACGCCATGGGTATGAACATGGTGACCATAGCCACTGATGCAATATCGCACCTGATAGAAGACGAATTCGGAGCACATGCTATTTCTCTTTCAGGAAATATGTGTACCGACAAGAAACCGGCCTCAATAAGCACGATTCTCGGGAGAGGAAAAACTGTTGTAGCTGAGGTTACCATTCCTCAAGAAATCGTCAAGGAAACCTTAAAATGCACACCTGAGTCCATGTTTGAAGTAAACTACAGCAAAAATCTTTTAGGCTCGGCAAGAGCAGGAGCTCTTGGCTTTAATGCACATGCTGCAAATATTATCGCTGCTATCTACCTGGCCTGCGGACAGGATGCAGCTCATGTTGTTGAAGGCAGCACTGCAATTACGAGCATGGAACTTACGAAATATGAGGAGATTCACTGTTCTGTTACCCTGCCTTCTCTGCCTGTAGGAACAGTCGGAGGAGGTACTGGCCTTGGGACTCAAAGAGATTGCCTTAATATTCTTGACGTTGCAGGAGCAGGAGATATTCCCGGGAGTAATTCTCGAAAATTTGCAGAAATTGTAGCGTCTGCCGTGCTTGCAGGAGAGATTTCCCTAATTGGAGCCCAGGCTGCCGGACATCTGGCACGTGCTCACGCCCAGTTAGGCCGTGGAAAATTCTAAATTGAGGAATTAAAAAGTCTCTGGGTAAAGCTCTTAAAGTTCTATCTCAGTGCATGAGGAAACAAAGATAAATCCACCCTCAGCAGGAAAGCCCTTTAAGCAGAAAGCCCTCCAGGCAAAAAGTCCTCTTCCCCGGTAAGAGATCGCGGGGATAAGGACTATCTTTTAATTCCGTTTATTCTACCGTAATATTTTCATCTCTTTTTCTTATAAAGTTTGAGAATCTTAAAATTAAGTTACTTTATAAACTTTTGTATTACTTAAAATGAAGAGAATTCTATCTTCCTCTATTTATTCATCCTTTTTCTATCCCTCTTTAATTCTGAATTTGAGGTGGCTATATTTTGCTTTTTGATATTATACAGGATACTCCAAATGGACATATGGATATTGGGAATTGCTTTTATAGGCTGTATTCTTTTTTGGAAAGGCGCTTTATTTATTTTTATACTAAACTCCCGACTTTCTCCAGCCTTTAATTTCAGATAAGAGCGAGAAGCAAGATTACTTAAGGTCTAATAATAATATCTCTTCAAGGGAACTGAAAAGAAGAAAAGGTCAATTGAGTCAGTAACCGTAGAAAACTGGCCGGAAGAAATTTTTGTTTTGCTGCAATCATTTTTAAAAGGCCGTAAAAAATTCAAATTAATGAAATTGGAAACTTCTTTATATATAATTTAATTTGTCCGGAGAAAGTAAAAATAATAAAAATGTTGGAGGTTAAGTTTCTGGACTATACACTTCGAATAGGAGGAGAAGCCGGGCAGGGGCTACAGACAATAGGAGGAGCCCTTGCGAAAATCTTTTCCCGATTAGGTTACCATGTATTTACGCACCAGGACTACATGTCCAGGATACGGGGTGGACATAACTTTTACCAGATTCGCTTTTCTGACCAGAATATATCTGCCTCAAGAGAGACGATGGATATTCTTCTGGCTCTTGATCTGAACACTATAGAGATTCACACAAAAAGCGTAAAGGGCGGCGGATTTATCCTTTATGATTCCGAGACTGTCAAAAAGAAATTTGAAGAGCCTGAATTCGTAGATATCCCTTTCAAAAAAATAGCCCTGGATGTCGGAAAGAATAGCGTTATGGCAAATACCGTAGCAACCGGGGCAGTACTTGGACTGCTTGATCTGGGACTTGAAGTCCTTAAGGATATTTTAAGACAAACTTTCAGGCAGAAAGGGGACGAAATAATCCAGAGTAATATAGCCTGTGCAGAAGCGGGATATAAATATGCTCTTACAACTTGTTCCCGCTGCGAAACCTTCGAAATCCGTGAGCCTGAAGATAAAAGGCTCATGCTTATAACCGGACTGCATGCAATCGGGATGGGAGCTCTTATTTCCGGCTGTAAGTTTTATTCCGCATATCCTATGTCACCTTCAACAGGAATTATGGAATATTTTGCTTCCAGAGCAGAAGAATATCACCTGGTTGTTGAGCAGGCGGAAGATGAAATTGCAGCTATTAATATGGCTATAGGAGCTTCTTTTGCAGGTGTAAGATCCATGACAGGAACGTCTGGAGGAGGATTTGCTCTTATGGTAGAAGGACTTTCCCTCGTAGGTATGACCGAAACCCCTCTTGTGATTGCGGAAATGCAACGTCCTGGACCTGCTACGGGTTTGCCTACACGTACGGAACAGGGGGACTTGCTTTTTATCCTTCATGCAGGACATGGGGAGTTCCCAAGAGTAATTTTTGAGCCCGGAACCCCAGAACAGGCTTTCCACCTTACGAACAGGGCATTCGAACTTGCAGAAAAATATCAAATTCCTGTATTCATTCAGTCTGACCAGTATCTCGCGGAGTCCGAATGGACCTTTGAAAGCTTTGACCTGGAGAAACTGGTCTACAATGATTATCGGTTGAGGAAAAAAGACCTTGAAGGAGTGCAGGAATATAAACGTTTCAAATATTCAGATACGGGAATCTCCCCTCTTGCAATCCCGGGCGAAGCCGGAAAACACCTTGTCGTAGCGGACAGCGATGAACATGATGAAGAAGGACATATTATAGAAGATGGCGAAACACGTATCAAAATGGTCCAGAAAAGGTTGCTAAAGAAACTGCCACTTATAACGAAAGAAATCGAACCCCCACTTCTATATGGCGATATCTCTCCAAAAACAGTGCTTGTAGGGCATGGGTCTACCTACGGTGCAATAAAAGAGGTGGTTGATACCATTCCTAAAGATAAGAAAGTTGCGATGATGCACTTCAGCCAGATATACCCGCTTTCCGAGAGGGATAAATTCGATTATATTGCTGTTCTTGAGAACGCAGACGTTACTATCTGCATAGAAAACAATGCCACAGGGCAGTTTGCAAAACTTATAAAGGCAGAGACGGGCTTTGAGTTTTCCCATCAGATTTCCAAATATGACGGAAGGCCTTTTACTATTGAAAACCTGAAGGAGGAACTGCATGCCTACATCTGAAGATTACAACGGCCAGGTTCCTGCCTGGTGTCCGGGATGCGGAAACTTTCAGATTCTTTCGACCATCAGACACGCACTTGTCGAACTTGACATAGAGCCATGGGAAGTCCTTGTTGTTTCTGGGATAGGACAGGCTGGAAAACTGCCCCATTATATTAAATGCCATACGTTTAATGGACTGCATGGAAGAACCCTGCCTGTAGCTACAGCTGCAAAACTTGCCAATCATTCCCTTCATGTGATCGCAGTTGCGGGAGATGGGGACTGCTATGGAGAAGGAGGGAATCATTTCCTTCATGCAATCCGCCGAAATCCAAATATTACTCTGTTCGTGCATAATAATCAGGTCTATGGACTGACTAAGGGGCAGGCATCTCCTACTACAGCTCAGGGAACCTACACAACAATTCAGCCCTACGGTGTCCTTGAGGGATCAATGAACCCTCTTGCAATGGCAATTTCTCAGGACTGCAGTTTCGTAGCCAGGGGTTTTGCAGGAGATCAGGAGTATCTCAAAGAACTTATGAAGGCTGCGATAATACACAAGGGTTTTTCCCTTCTTGATATTCTTCAGCCCTGTGTTACTTTCAACAAAATAAATACTTTCAAGTGGTATCGGGACAGGATCTACAAACTCGAGGAAGATTATGACCCTTACAATCATGTAAAGGCGTTCGAAAGGTCCCTGGAATGGGGAGATAAAATTCCGAACGGCATCTTTTACAAAAAGGATCGAAATATACTTGAGGAGAGGGTACCGGCTATCCGGGAAAAGCCCCTTGTAAGGCAAAAGTTTTCTATCGAAGAAGTAAAGCACGAGATCGAAAAATTCTATTAAAATCTTATACTGTCTATTTTTTGTACAAAAAAAAATAAAAGATAGTGACGGGAAAAACCCGCACAGAGAATTAGAAGATATTAATTAGAAGATACTAATTATTGGGTCTAGCTCTTACACTTTTCAACGTAGATGAAAAAGCCCTTCTTTTGCCTTGTTAAGGTACTCGCTTGCTTCTTCAATTTTAGTGGCAGCTTCAAGAATATCTTCAGAAGCTTCGAGAAAACCATCTTTTTTGGCTTTCTGAGCCCATTCCCTAAAGCTCTGTATATGGCTTTCGTTATGCTCGATCCAGTGTTCAATCAAATGCGAAAGATTGTCGTGATTAAGTTCTTCAGTGATAGCTGTTCCCTCCTGTCCGAATATATGCAATTCATGGTATAAATTCCCGCTGGATTTAATTCAAAATTTTATACTGTCGCATGAATCCGATAAAAAGAGAGAATAGATTGAAATAAATAAAATAGTTTAAAAACCTGATTTCTACCTCTCAGGTTTCAAACTATCCTGCTCAAAATGTTCTTATTAAACTATTTCTGCTAACTGCTTAGATTCAAACGGACCTTGGATCGGTAATTTCGCCTGTTAGCGCCGAGGCTGCTGCAGTTGCCGGGGATGCCAGATAAATAAAACCGTCTTTTCCCATCCTGCCTTTGAAATTCCTGTTTGCAGTTGAAATGCAGACTTCTCCTTCCCCGAGCACTCCCTGATGGGCGCCAAGACAGGGCCCGCAACCGGGGGTCGCAAGAGTCACTCCTGCCTTCAGTAGAGTTTCCATTGTCCCGTTTTCAATTGCTGCAAGGAGAGTTGTGCGGGATGCAGGAATCACGATAGTCCTTACCGCAACTTTCTTTCCTTTCAGAACCGCTGCTGCGACCTCAAGGTCTTCAAGCCTTCCATTAGTGCATGTCCCGATAAAAACCTGGTCTATATGGGTACCTTCAACCTCTCCCACAGGCTTTACATTGTCCACCTGATGCGGGCAGGCTACCTGAGGCTCGATATCGTCAGCATAGTAGGTTAATTCCTTTACGTACACAGCATCCGGATCGGCATAAACAGGTTCATAAGGAGCAGCCGCTCTTTTATTCAGGAAATCGAAGGTCTTTTTGTCCGGCGGAACAATCCCGGTTTTTGCTCCCATTTCGATTGCCATGTTGCAGAGAGTCATCCTGCCGGCGACAGACAGTTCGCTAATCACCTGCCCGTAAAACTCGACGGCTTTATAGGTGGCACCGTCAATTCCGGTCTTTCCTATCAGGTAAAGGGTCAGGTCTTTTGCATAGACACCTTTCGAAAGGCTGCCTTCAACCGTCATCCTGAAACTTTCAGGAACCTTAAACCAGAGCTTTCCCGTGGCAAAGATCTCAGCCATATCGGTAGCCCCTACCCCTGTTGCAAAAGCCCCGAAAGCCCCATAGGTGCAGGAATGCGAGTCAGCCCCGACAATCAGCTTTCCAGGCAGGGCAAAGCCGTTTTCCGGAAGCACCTGGTGGCAGATCCCTTCTCCGACCTCATAAAAGTTCGGAATGCCCTGCTCTATTACCCATTCCCTGATCTCCTTTTGCAGGGTAGCTGAGGTCTCAGTGTTTGCAGGTGCGATATGGTCAAAAGGAATTACGATCTTTGAAGGGTCCCAGACCTTTTTCATTTCCATTTCCTTAAAAGCATTAACTGCAAGCACTGAGGTGCCGTCATGCGCCATTGCATAATCGATATCTGCCATAACAAAATCGTTTGCTTTTGCCTCTGTTCCCGCTGCCCGGGATAATATCTTTTCGCTAATTGTTCCCAAAAGTAAGTCTCCTGTCCGATATCAAATAATATGAAGTATGAGAAAAAATTCAGGTTCCTGAACTCAGTATAATGAAATATATATACTTAATGGATTTGTAAGTTGAAGGTTCTATAAAAAGAAGAGTTTTGAAAAGCATTTTTGAGAAAGACACGTAATAGCAGGACGCACCTACTCGTTCTGTCCGGCATCTGACACCAAGGTGATCAAAGTTGGCTCTAATAAAAATATGACATTTGAGCTTGATAATACCAAAGCCAGATATTAAGAAAAGTTGCCAAAAACTCGATTAAACTGAAGTAAACTGCCATGGGGTTGAAAAACCCATGGCTTTCTGCCTCATTTTATTTCAGTCGAATACCCCGCAGCTTGCAGCAGATTGCGCCAGCGCAACTTTGATTAAGATGGCGATTGATGTTGTTTTGTTTAGGCTGAATAGTTACTTTATTTTTTAACCATACCTCTTAGCTAAATCTGACTTTCCGCAGATGTCTTCAAAAAAATAACATTTTTCCTGTTCTCGTTTTTGGAGAAATATTCGAAAATTTGCAGTTATTATCTTTACTGAAGCTTAAGAAAATGGCTGCTATAAGTCCTAAATGAAGGCAAAAGGTCGAAAGTTTTGGAAAAAATTCAAAAACACATTTTGAGTAACCAAGTCGGTTTTCAGAAAAAACGATAGCAGGAAAAATTATGAAAATTGAAAGGACATCTGCGGAAAGTCAGCTAAATCATTTAAGCGAACAAAACGAGGATCGCTTTCAAGTTTCTCATTATTTTGTTTAATATCATTCAAACATTTCTGTAAATCCCTTAAAAGCCAATTTGGATCATTGCCAACAACCAAATCCAAAAATTTAAGCGCTTCTTCCGGAAATTTCGTACAGATCTTATTTTCATTCATGAGATCAAATAGGAGAGGTAGACTTTGCGACGGCTTGATCCAGTACTCTAATTCCTGTAATGCTTCTGGAAATGATTCATCAGCGGTCAAACACAATAGTGCAAAACTTTCTGATATTATAGGTGTTATTAAATTGGAATTCTTTGGCCAAATAGAGTGAAGATATGGAAGCACGCGATTATGCCAGTACTCCTTCCGACGGTCCCCCACACTGTCAAAAGAAGTAGCTAGTGTTTTGGCTGCCCTTTCTAGTCCTTCTACTGGCAAACATCCTGTCGCGTAGGTCAGTTCTTTGGTTGTAAAAATGTCACCAGGATCAAGGGATACAAATGTCAAAAACGCTGCAAACTGTCCTGCATGTTTGCGGAGTTCATGATAATGTTTTGCTCCCTCCAGAAAAGGTTCCTTTATATCTGCCAAAAGTGGTCGGTACAAGCGAGGAGACCACAGAAAACCTTCCCAGACCGCATTAGCTTCAGTAGATGAACTCCAGTTAAACAAAGGCAGAAGGTATTCTTTAGTCCAATTAGAATCAACACTATAAAGTGTTATGACGTGGGCAGCGAGTAAGACGCGTCCGTGTCGAAACTTGCCTATTTTTACGTTGCATATCTCCGTGAAAGTGGCTTTGAGTTCTTCTGATAAGAGTTGATCATCTTCCCGAGTCCGATACAACCATTGTAGTAGTGCATCTGTTACGATGCCTACAGGCCGATTAATGGCCTGCATAACAGGATCCTCCGAGTTATCTTCATCTGGGTAATCCTGTTCAAGAATGCGATGGCAAAGATTCAAGAAAATTTTTTCATGGCGTTCAAAACTCTTGGCAATGGCCCGTAGCCACCAACTCAGCTCATGAGCAAGCGACTGTATAATCTCACCAGGCGCATCGTTCAGAAAAGGGCCCATATCGAGCCATGATTCATTGTTGGTCTTGTCTTCCGACCAAGCCATGAGTGCCTGCTTCCAACGTCCAATAATCCATTTACCTTCTTTAGACAACTTACACAGAGCGCTGGATGTAGTAGAGAAGTCATCTCTGCAACGCTGACTCCAGTCATCTTCCTCCCAATAATCGGGATTTTCGTGTTTCTTGAGCCATTCAACCAGTTCTGTAAAGTCCTGTGGTGTGCGAGAAAATTTTTGCCACTCGTCCCCTCCTCCCTTCCAGAACGGAAACTCGTCTCTTTCATCTTCGGCCAGTTTCCAACTCGGATATTCTTGATTCAATTTATCCAATTTGGCATTGGCTAGCTCACTCAACTCCCCACCGACAGCCTGAAATTTCGCAAGACGCAACCATACCATCTGATTCACATAATATTCCCACTTTTCATCCTCAAGACCTTCTCTGAACATCTCACGTGGTGGTCCTATCAGAATAGCCTGCTCCAGTTCAAGCGCCTCAGAAGAAACAATTTTTGGTGCCAAAGTGACTAATAGACGCATTGCCTCGCGTCGTGTCTCCACTGCCCACAGCCACCAACAATTATCTCCCAGTAGCCAGTCAAGAGCTTGTCGATGTGAAATCACTTCATCATGTGGAGCAGCAAATAGTGCTAAACGCTTAAATACTGGATAAGATTGCTGCCACCAACCTTCGGCGGCATGTCTAGCCTTTTTAGAATCACTTTTCGCAGTTGCCAGCCATGCATCTCTTGTAAATATAATCAGAGCCGTCCAATCATGGAGATTGCTATTTTGAGAGTGTTGACTGATGGAAGGTTGTTCTATATAAGACAAATCATGTCTGTCATTCGCATCGCCTAATTCCCTTGCCAAATCCAATGCATCACGCAATAACAATGTGAAATCTTGTAAAAGTTCTGGCAAAACGTCCTGGTAATTCTGACTTGCTGACCATTTATCTATCAAATGATGCACATAATTACTTTGTAATACAAGGTCACAATTAACTAAATCTTTAATACTCACTGGCTTAGATGAGACGTATACATTCTCAATTAAATTGAAAGGTGCTCCCAAGGTCACCCGAGGTGCCAGATTATCACGAAGTTCCATACGCAAAGAAGGTGTCAACCCCTCTCTTTTGATAAGGTCTACACAATGATATAAGTTTGAATGACCTGACTGTTGTAATTTAATCCTTCCGGTCATAAAGAGTCTCCATAAAGTTCTCATTGGTGGACCGGGAATGGCATTAGGTGCATCTGCAATAATACGATTAATTTCGTCTTCTCCCCCGTTTGCTACAAGGCGATCCAATTCATCTAATCTATTGGAAATTTGATTGATGAATTTTTTATGCAAATGATCCCCATATCTAGCAAGCCAAAGAATTAGTTTTGGATCACCGAGATGTCGAATGAGCCAACGGGACAAATGACTCATTACAAGATCAAGGTCGCTATTTTGTGCTCCATTATCAACAATGCACATCCAGGGTGAACGCGTATATGGTGTTGGACGGTGAAATATACTGAAACGTAAATCATTATTTTCAGTGCTGTTAGCAGCAACCCCGAAACGTGATAAATCTCGATGTTCAAACTGCTTTTCTGAGAGCGGCTCCAACCATTCTAATGGAGGCACAGGATTCAGATCGGCAAAGTGTTTCGCTGCCAAATCATCTGTTAGTGCCCAGAGTACTCGACAGACTGCATAATCTGTTCGTGATGGAGCCAGTGGTGGGGTTCTTGCGTGCTGCGAGATAATCATCTTTTTGCCCTGAACACCGTCGTGGTAGGTATCAGCCCACTCTTTTAAAGTCCTATGAAGCGCAGAGTGATCATGCGTGCCAGCAGGCACCTCATAGAGCAGGGGGATGACACCTTTCGTTTCCCATTCAATCTTTGCCTTTTCTCTTTCTCCATTGTAATAACATGCAAAAGCAAAGGCTTCGGGCCGGGTTTCGCCAAGTAATTCATCTGCCGCAAATGCATCCATCATGTAGCGCAAGACCGGATCGTTAATTCCATATCCAACGAAACAAACCGTGTAATGTCGAAACAGCTCGGTGACGAAACGAGATGCCCATCGTTCATTGAGATAGGCCAGACCAAAATCCCCGCTAGTGAAAACGAGTCGATTAAGTTCAGTTTCGTCAAAAGAATCAGGTAACAATCCGTGAAGATACACAATTCCATCCCAGCGGTTTTTTTTGGGAATGGGTAAAAGAGGTGCAGAATAAATTGGAATGTCCATATCGTCTTTTGTAATTATATGTTGAAAAAGTTGGTCAAAGTTGGTCGTGACTAGCCGGACTTTACCCTTGCGATTAGTAGCTAATTGAATCAGAGCTTTGTGGGTTATTGTAGAGTCGTCTTTAATCTGTGATGGAGTGAGAACAGTAGCTAATGCTTTTCTTACCGCAATGCGCTGGCCGGGATGGCGGCGTTCCAATAAATCTAATGTTGTGTCAAACTGCTTGTTGGCATAAGTTTGCTGTTCCGTGGAAGTCTTTGTAGTGCCAAGTTTTTCATATATTTTATCAACTAAACCTTGGAAACCAGGAAGGCCCGCAGGGTAGGAAATACCGGCACCACAAAAAAAGACGATTCTTCCTTCTTCATGTGCTTCCAATAGACTTTCAGGGATGTCTGGACCATTGACGATAAAGGCAGGCATCAGAGCACCACATCTCCTTTTGCAAAGCCTTGGAGAAAGATTTTTCCTATAGTGCCGTCATCAAATTCCTTATACTCGTTTTTGAGCAGAACACTACACAAGCTATCATCACAATCTGCTTTAATGGATTTTATTACTTCAACGTGTCCAAGTTGAGTCACCATATGATTCTCCTTCTATTTTCCACTATATTCTTTAATTTACTTTTACCTTCCGGGTTTTTTTCAGTCCTAAAAGCAGATTGAAGCCATTGTTCCTTCTTTTTCTTACAGCGTTTTGCTTCCCAATTCCATCTACCACTCTCTAATTTCCGTATCTTTTTTTCCTTCTTTTTCTTACAGTATCGTGCTTCCCAATTCTATCTACTGCTCTCTCTAATTCTCGTACCTTTTTAGCATCCTGCATCCATAGGTTATCGTTATCGATCTTTGCGATAAGAAATATCAAACCCCATATTAACGTAACAGCTGCAAAAATAAAGAGATAAACAGCCGGTTCGTTTACATCTATAGTTCCCAGTGAATGAAAGATCAACAGTATTGCAGAGAAAAACAATAGGAAAACTCTGTATAAAAAAGGCCTGATATCCTTTTTTCCTTCTATTTTGTTACCTGTGTAAATACTACCTTTTAACTCACCGGTCCCAAATGGAAATAACCACTTGATGCCGGAAACCGTGCAGGAATCTTCGAGTAGGTGTAAGAATTGACCAGATATCAAACCTAAAAATAAGAAACCTATAAGAGTAGCATTTATTTCATGGAAAATAAAATAGCCAACTATTGTTGTCAACAGAGTGAGTAAAAAAGAACTTATGAATACCCCAATCGGAGAATGCATTACGCCTCTATGTTGCTCCTCTACTACGTATTCAAGATTCATTTTTTCTTTAAAATTGAAGAAGCTGAAAGAAAAAACTATCAGCTTATGAAGAGGAACCATGATATAATAAATGATTTTGAAATCATAGTGTAACTTGGGCTTTCCATCACTGTCTGCATCAGGTGCCAGCGAGCCTATGAGAGCAGCCACAAGTACACAGAGGGCGTATACAGGCTGCGAGTTCTCTGAAAATATCAGTGGAATCGTAAATGGAAATACTGTTCCAAGTGTTATAGAAACATGATCTTTACCCAACATATCAAAAAATATATGTCTAATTCTATATCAATTTATTTTATAAGTTATTGGGGAAATCTCAAATGAATATTCTGAGATAGAAGATCCCCCTCTGAATTCAGAATGGAATTCTTATACAGGCGAAGTTTTAAGCACACTCAAAACTCATATTTATTGCAGCTTACAGATGTAATAAAGTTCTTTTACTGGCAGTACTTTTCCAGAAATCCTTCTAGAGGCACGGAATGAGTCTGGAAGCCGCATACTTTGTAGGGGTCAGCGCCCATGGAAAGGGCTACGAACTGGGCAATATTCATGTGCACCATATCATATTTTACGCCAAACTCTTTTTCAATAACTGGCTGGTAGCGGTCGTACTGGATATGGCAATTCGGACACATATGGATCATAAGCTCTACGCCTGCTTTTTGAAGGCTATCGAGTTTAGTCTTTGTCACCTGAAGGGAAGTATTTTTATTAAGGTGGAGCTGAGAAAAGCCCATCCCACAGGTAAGAGTGCGGTCTTCGTACCAGCGAACCATATCGGCTCCGCAGGCTGCGGCTATAGTGTCTATTAACTGAGGGTTCTCAGGGTTGCCGAGGACATCGAGATACTTTACTTTATAGTAGTGGCAGGCATGGTGGGCTGCAGCTTTGACCCCTGAGAAGTCGAACTTCTTCTGCTCCTTGATCTTGTCGGCCTTACTTAATAGAATCTCTACTGCATGGTAGAAGTTTGTCCTTACATTCATATCGTCTTTTTCATAAACGAGGTCTTCAAGGCCGTGCTCTCTGAAGATGGAATTAACTTTTTCCCGGACCTCGGTATTATTGTTAAGAACTTCACAGGCTTCCTTGTTTATGGCATAACAGGTTGAGCAGAGGCAGGTTATATTAGGATAGCCGCATCTTTTTGCGACTGCGAAGTTCCGGGCTGCAATAGCTGTTGTTGTCAGTCCTTCAAAGATGTCAGTATAATGTCCTATCCCTGTGCAGCAGGACTGCTCATCGTTTATACAGTAATCAATTCCAAGTCTATCGAACACGTAACGAGTGGAAGTTTCTACTCCCGGGTACTCCTGCCCGACCATACAGCTTTTAAATAATAAGAGCTGCCTGTCCGGTATATTCTCTATCGTTTTCAAAGCTGAAATCTCCGCTCTTGTCTTCTTTTTTCACACATTGGTTCTTCAGGAGCTGATGCAAACGTTTTTCCTGAATCTTTGCTTTGAGCCATTTTTCTCTTTCAAAATAACCTGTTCCTTCAAGAATAGCCTGAACTTCTCCATGGGTATTCCTGATATCCCTGGAACTGAGCCCTAGTTCGACACGGATTGATTCAATATTCTTTTTAAACTTTATCCAGTGCTCTCCGAGGTCCCTCTCCATATTTTTGACTCCGGGGCCCGGAATCTTGCTGGCTCCGTTCTCGGCAAGATATTCTCCTATCTCAAGGAAGTAGGCAAGTTTCTCAACCCCTATGCCCTCGTTTATAGCCATCTGCCTGAGCACCTGTACAATTGTTACAGGGCTATTATTCCTGGGACAACGCAGGTTACAGGAATAGCAGTAGAAGCAAGACCATATCATTTCGGACTCAAGCACACTGCGGTCGTTTTCTAGTACCTTTTTCACGATCTGGCGAGGGCTGTAATCAGTAAAGCGGGCTGCTGGACAGGAAGCAGTGCAGGCTCCGCACTGGATGCAGCGGTCAAGCCCAAGAGAATCGGGTGTCCGGATGCTTTTCTTTGCAGTCTCTGCAAGAGTTTTACATTCCGGAGTATCGTATTCGTTTACATATGGCATCATTTGATCATCTCTCCTTCCCGGGCAAGGCTGGTAAAAGTGCCTGCAAGCCCTTTTGTATTTGGAACATAAGCTTTTTTGAAATAGAGCCGGTTTCCTGAATCTCCCAGCTCTTTTTTTAATTTCTCGAAATGGCTGACAGTTAAAGGATATACAATCTCGGCTTTAGGGCTGTCAGGGGGATCTTCAATAAAGAGTACAGAAGATGCCCCACATTTGAAGGCGTGAAGTAGCAGATCTTTGTCCACAACAAGGTTTGTGGGTACCTTGATCAACTTGACATTTGAGGGATAGCTCAGCACGCTATTTCCTATATTATCGCAGGTCAAGGATGCAATCCCGCTGTTTACGAAGCCAAGCAGGTCTCCCTCTTTAAGTATACCCTCAATTTCGGCTTTTAGCTGAGTTTTCGTGAAGCTTGCGATCTGAATAGCCCCGTTTTGACAGAGTTCAGTGCAATATCCGCAGCCTGTACAGACCAGCGGGTCTACGACAATCTTTCCATTCTCTTTTAAAGAAAAAGCATCAAACGGGCACTTGAGACATTCCTTACACTGAGCACAGAGAAGCTGGTTTATAGTCGGAATTTCATTTACCAGTGCTTTTGGGCTGTCCGCAATAAAGGCCCTTCCTCTTACCGCTGCAAGCCCTGCCTGGGAAATAGTGTCTGTAACATCTTTAGGGCTCTGAGCAGTGCCGCAGACAAAGATCCCGTCGAGTGAACTATCTACAGGTTTCAATTTCGAATGTCTCTCCTTAAGAAAGCCACTTTCGTCCTGGCTCAAGTTCAGTACACTGGCAATTTTTCTGGTCCCTCTGGAAGGGATCATGGCTGCAGAGAGTACAACGAGATCTGCAGGAATCTCCTTTATCCTCTGGTCCAGGGTATCTTCAATTCTTACAACAAGACTCTTATCCGGCTTTTCCACAATTTCGGCAGGTCTTCCCCTTACAAAGTTGACTCCCATATCCTGGACTGCGCGATAGTAATTCTCGTAGAAACCAAGAGCTCGCAGATCAATATAGCAAATTGTTATTTCTGTGCCTGGATATTTTTTGAGTATCAGGCTCGAGTGTTTTAGGGCTGCCATGCAGCAGTACCTGGAACAGTAACGATTTCCACCTTCTTTTTCATCTCTCGAACCCACACACTGGATCATAACTATTCTTTTAGGTGTTCCGGTTCCATTTGAGTTGTCAGAAGGATTGTCAGAGGAATTCTTACTTCCACAAGTGCCTGTTGAAGATCGGACAGCCTCACAAGCCATGCTGAAATCAGAAGGCTTGAGCAGCATCCCTTTTGTAGGGCCGTTAATTCCAAGCATTCTGGCGAGTTCCATCTGCGTCATCACGTTTTTGAAAATCCCGTACCCGTACTGAGGTTTTTGGGATGCATCATACTCGTCAAAGCCGGTAGCAACAATAACTGCACCAACATTGAGGTCAATAATCTCTTCCTTTTGCAAAAAATCAATTGCTCCGGATTTACAGACCTCTGCGCATTTTCCGCAGGTTTCACCATTCAGCTGCAGACAGTGATCAGGATCTATGCAGTAAGTCTTCGGCACTGATTGGGAAAAACGCAGGGAAATTGCTTTTTTGTCCATGTGTCCGCAGTTGAACTCATTTTCAACCAGGACAGGACAGACATGGCTGCATCGACCACAGCCGGTACATTTATCCTGCACGTATCTCGGTTTTTTCCTGAGCCTGACCGTGAAGTTGCCGGCGCTTCCGCTTAAGCGATCCACCTCAGTCCAGGTTAGAAGGGTTATTTTCGGGTTAGCTACTACCTCATTCATCAGTGGGCTAAGTGAGCACATTGCGCACTCTTCCGCAAGCTTGTCAGGAGAAAAGACCTTGCCTATTTTTGCCATATTCCCACCTATACTGGAATCTTTCTCAACGAGGTAGGTGGAAATTCCATTATCTGCAAGGTTCACTGCCGCAGTTATCCCTGCAATCCCTCCGCCAATAACGAGGGCCTGTGGAGCGATGTCAACTTTTATTTCTTCAAGGGGCTCGATATTTTCCAGGCGTCTGAGTTTTCCCCGAAGAAGTGAGAGAGCTTTTTCAGTAGCTTCGGCTTTATCTGGATGTACCCAGGCACAGTGTTCCCTGAGGTTTGCAATTTCGAGCATTGCTCTGTTAAGTCCTGCCTCCTGAATACATTTTTTAAAAAGAGTGCCATGTTTGGAAGGAGTACACGAGCCTATAACTATCCGGTCCAGGTTCCCTTCAGAGATCTTATTTTTGATCAGGGTCTGTCCCTCTCTTGAACAAAGATACTCGTAATCGAAGACTGGAACCCCTTCTGCCTGCAGGGTTTTCTTAAGATAATTTATATCAATATGTTCGGAAATATTCCCACTGCAATGGCAGATAAATACAGCGGTTTTGTCCAGGGCAGCATTCATTATACTAAATCTTTCAGGGATTTGTATTTAATACTTACCAGAATAATAAAAATATTGTCACAAAAAGGAAAGAATACAACAAATATTAACCCAAAAGAGACATTTTTCGAGAGAAACGTACACTTAAACTCTCCCTCTACTTTATTCTGATTATAATTATATTCCTGAACAAAGAAATACTATAATAAGAAATGCATTTCTTCTATATAAATAAAAGCTTGCAGGAATCTGGACTCTATAACTTATTTTTCTTCCTGTATTTTCCAGGGTATTAATGTATAAGAGTTTAGGACCTCCTATTGTAAGAACTCTTTTATAGGCATATAATTATATATATGGAGAAAGTATTATTATTATTATTATTTAAATCAACTGAGGAAAACAGATTTTGTGAGATACTCCCACAGATCCGAAACTCATATAAATAGAAATATATTTTCTAAGGCAATAAATAACTCTTTGAAAATAACTTATCTAAAATAATATGTTTCTATTGATCTGGTAATACTGGATAAAAAAGGATATCGAAAGCAAGTGGAAGTTATTCTTTCGGTATAAACGGTAGATGATAGTTGTGGCAGATGATGGGTTTATATTAGAGGACAGCGGCTTTAAAATGGGAGAGGTTGAATACGAAATGGTGGAGCTTTTGAGAAGTCTTAATATCAACAGACCAGTTGCTCTCACTCTTGCGTGCCTCTCCAAAGGAGAAGAAATTTCTTCCCAGTGTATCGAAATGGTATCAGGCTTGAGACAGCCTGAAGTCAGCATTGCAATGCGCTATCTTCGCGAAAATGACTGGGTAGACATGCGAGAAGAAAAGAAGAATCAGGGCAAAGGCAGGCCGGTTAAGCTGTACAAACTAGTTGTCCGAATGGAAACAATTGTTGACACAATAGAAGAAAACGTGATGGCTCAAAGTAAGGCCGTGCTCCAGAACATAGAACGCCTTAAGAATCTTTCCTGAAAGTCGATTTAGAAGCTGACATATCAGAAGCATTTTTCATAAAAATTACAGGAAAATTTTATTCTCATTATAATATCCCGGTCCTAACCCGGAAATAGTTTCTCACATCATATCTAAATATAAAGTAATTCAAACTTTATTTACATTCTTATAACATCTCTTTTTTCATCCAAAACTGAATTTTAATAATACAAAACTGAAATCTTTCAAATACAAAGTATAAAATACAAAAGTATACCAAAAAGAAACATTTCAGTAGATATGAAAAGTGCGTCTCGCGAGCTTAATTAAATTTCACTTTAATAGGGTTCTACAGCTTCTTTTCACATCCAACTAATTTTAGTAAGCTAACGCTGAAAAAAACACTGTAGCTCATTTCAGGTCTTCCTCAATGTCGAATTCTTTTTTTTTGAATGTTACTATTTTCAGGGCAGATTGGAGTTTTTTAAAGAATTTCATGGCAACTTGCAAATATTTTCACATTAGAAAACCGAAGTTGTAAACCTGAACCGATAAATATATACAGCAATATACAGCATCTGCTGGGTGCATCCAGAACGATTAAACAGTAAAAACACTCTCAAATATGAGTATAAATCGATAAATATTAAACTGAAACATAAGTAGATATTTATATTAATTGACTCTATAATCGTTCTTCGGGTGATTAAATGGTAGATGAACGTGGTTTAGCTATAGAATTTGCTAACCTAAAGGATGAGACCCCAATAACCATGGGATCAAGCGAATATGAAATGATAGAATTATTCAGAAGAATCAATGTCAGCAGGCCAATTGCTCTTACTCTTACCTGTCTTGCAAAAGGAAGGGAAATTTCTTCCCAGAGCATTGAAATGATATCAGGCCTGAGGCAGCCTGAAGTCAGTGTCGCAATGCGTTACCTCCGCGAAAACAACTGGATTAATATTCGGGAAGAAAAAAAATCAAAAGGTAAGGGCAGACCGATAAAGCTGTACAGGCTCATAGTCCCAATGGATCGCATTGTCAGTAAGATTGAAGAAGAAATCATAGCCGAAAGTAGACTTGTGCTGAGGAATATCGAACGCCTGAAGCACATTGCCTGAAATTTATGATAGGGAATAGAATGGCCCTGGGACTCGATGCGAGTTTCATACAAGAAAGTATCTTGACTCTTACTATTCAAAGCCGTCCTGTCTTGAAGGGGATTCATCCCTACCCCAACTTTTTACTAACTGCCAACTCTTTTGCTTCAATAAATATTCCTTATTAACAACTCTTTTCTCAAAAGCATCTTTCGTTAAAATTTAATTTTCCTGTCTTAGTTTATTTTTTCTTGTCTGAACTTATGTTCCCTGTCTGAGAACTTGATCTCGATTAATTTTCAGAGCTTAATCATATCTTCAACTATAAGCCACTCATAAGTTACGGAGTTAAATTTCATTAGTAAAAGGAAAGAAAGAGAAAATGATTATAAAAAATATACGTAAATAAAGAGATGGGTAAAGTATGAAAATAAAATATAGAAACCGGTAGATAGAATATGGCAGATTGAATATAAGAGGATCCCATTTGGATTCGGTTAAGGTTTAAAACGTCAAAAAGTGTTATTTTTTATGCCATATATCTAAGAATTCAGTTGGAAAATCGCTATACGTGGTATTCGAAGTTATGCATAAAATTCGTTAACCAACGCTAAAAGAAGAGGATCCTAAATATAAAATTAAGAGAATCTAAAAGCGAAAGAAAAATAAGGATTCATAAAATCGGACAACAGAATAAAAGAAATGTGGTAGAAATTCAAAGAAAATGTGGTGGGCCCGCTGCGATTCGAACGCAGGACCTCACGGTTATCAGCCGTGCGCTCCACCAGGCTAAGCTACGGGCCCTAATTGAAGGGTAAATGCAGTTATAAAACCTTAAATTTCTCTGGAAAAGAGATTATTAAATTATGGTGGGCCCGCTGCGATTCGAACGCAGGACCTCACGGTTATCAGCCGTGCGCTCCACCAGGCTAAGCTACGGGCCCATATATCAGGTTTTTTCGATTTATCAGACTTGAAAGGCTTTTTCGGGAAAGCGTCCCAATCAGACAACACTTTTAATACTCAATTTACTACTTATAACTTTTGCTTGAATATTTTTAGTTTCAGAGATCCAAAAATTTATTTACAGGAAGCCGAGCAGGACTGGCGACAGTTTTATATAAGATATTGAGTGTATGAGGGAATGCTGATAAAGCAGAGCCTGATATGGGCCGGTAGATCAGGGGTAGATCGCTACCTTGGCATGGTAGAGGCCTCGGGTTCAATTCCCGACCGGTCCACTTAAAAATATTTGACAGTCTAGAGCACTACTATTTTTATACTTTTTTCATGCTCATTCATAAAGTGTTAATGGAAACAAAAAACAAGGTTTTTGGATAAAAATAATTTGAAAACGTAACACTACTCATACGTAAAACAGGTTTTCAAGACAAAATTAATAATATAATTTACGAAACGTGCTACCCGGGGGAAATATATATAGGTGAGTGGTTCAGCATTTTTCGGTGTACCCTGATTTGAGATATTTTTCATTATGAATACTCCTTTCCATTAATTCTCTCTGTCCAATATTGTCTTCTCCCCATTTTCGTTTCACTTCTTCACTCCATTGGAGTTTACCATCTCCAATCATAGACTTTGGAATTGCAAAAATGTTTGCTCTTATGTTTCTAGAAGTGTTGCACTTTAACCATTTATATTGATTTGTTTCCGTATCATACGCCATGTGGTAATCAAGTCTAAGCTCGCTGAGTATCTCGGAGGATTTACAGTAAATTTGTTTTTGTCCTTCCGTTGGCTCTTTTCTTTGCCTCCGCTTTCTCTTTTCTATTTCAATTTCTTCTTTTCTTATGTCTTCCAGATACCATAAACTTCTATCAACTTCACTTTTAAATACGATCAGATGCCATTTTAGAGACAGTGAATACTGCTTTTTCATAAGCCCATGTAATTCGGCGATTAGATCAAAGTCGTTTGTTATGCTTTCAATTTCTTTCATTAGTTGTTTCATTCTGGCCAGATTTGTCTTCTGTCTTTCTTGACTTGTTACCATAACTACCCACGACATATTCATTTTTATTACACTGTTATGCACGAAATCATACTTTAAACCTTTGTTAGTAAAGGATAAAATGTGAAAATTAGCCAAAAAATAGAAGGAATAAAGGAACTAATTCTTACCTTCAAAATTGTATAAGGAAAGTAAACTATAGGGAATTAAAGTATTTTTTATCTGAGCGTCAATTAAGGGAGTTTTTAAGAGTAAATGAGTTTTATTCATCTACTGACTGAAAAAATTTGAGGTCACATATTCTATATTATATCGATTTCTTTAGTCTATTACGTTCCTCTATCTCTTTTTAGTTCTATCGTGGGGTCTGGTAGAGAAGGAAGGATTCAGTGAGTTTGAATTCCCCCAATATTTCCAATTTTT
Source organism: Methanosarcina baikalica (assembly GCF_031461075.1). Lineage (NCBI taxonomy): Archaea > Methanobacteriati > Methanobacteriota > Methanomicrobia > Methanosarcinales > Methanosarcinaceae > Methanosarcina > Methanosarcina baikalica. The sequence goes on from NZ_JAVKPK010000008.1 coordinate 25,708, forward strand.
GCGAATCATTCAGATTGATCTTTTTATTTGTTTATAAACTCCGCAGCAAATCGCAAATGGCGTAACCAGTCTGTATCTTAGCTAACCTCCTGGCACGGTCAATACTGGGGGATAGGGAGAATCCACGATGGAAAATCCTCTCGGGTATCATGGGGACCCTTATTGGGATTCTTGTGTTCGCATATCCATTAAGCCCTTTTGTCATCCTGACCTTTCTTATTATATTACTCGGGGTATGGAGTGTGATATATGGTTCAAACTTGCCTGGGCGTTTAAGGGAGGGGGTATAGGAATGGATGTCCTCGGGCTCCTGACAATTATCCTTGGCATACTCTTGCTCCTTAATCCTCTTGCCGGCGCTGTTATCCTTCCCTGGGTATATGTTTTCTCTCTTATTGTAGGTGGGTGGAATTGCAGCATTAATAGGTGGACTCAGTATGAGGTCTGATAAATCTTCCTCACATGCAGGATAAAGGTCCCGAACAGGATGAAAGGCACTTCAGGCCAGGTACTCCCGCCGTATCCCTGAGATACCTTAAAGTATCCTCATACCTCTAAGCCTCCACATTTTTTAAATATTTGAAAAATCTTAATAGTCTGCATGCGCAAAACCAAAGTCACAATTACAGGACTGATTTTTCTTTCCTTCATAATTTCAATCTATTTTTTTCCGCTGGTGCCTGAACAGATGGCAACTCACTGGGACTCTCAGGGAGAGGTAAACGGTTATATGTCGAAGCTCTGGGGGCTCTTTTTCATGCCGTTAGTGATTACCGGACTTGCAATTATGTTTCTGGTAATTCCAAGAATCGACCCGAAGAAAGAAAATATAGCAAAATTCAGGAAGTATTATGACCGATTTATATTTCTTTTGATTTTTTTTCTGATTGCCGTTCATCTCCAGGTACTGCTCTGGAACATAGGGATCCGAATTAGCCCGAATGCCGTGTTTCCTGTGGGAATAGGGCTTCTGTTTTACTACATAGGGGTTCTTATGGAAAATGCAGAGAGAAACTGGTTCATCGGCATCAGGACTCCCTGGACCCTCAGCAGCGACAGAGTCTGGAGAAAAACTAATAGGCTAGGAGGAAAATTATTCAGGATTGCAGGGATATCTGCTATTTTTGGAGTTTTTTTCCCTAAACTTGCATTTTTTTTCACTATTGTGCCTGCGCTGTTTGTTGCCGGGTTCACAGTTGTTTACTCATATATTGAGTATCAAAAAGAACTGAAAAATCCTCAATCTCAAATCAAAACTTAAAAAGAGAACGCTTTAAGGATTTCTGCATATTCCAATTCCTGAAATCCTTATTTACTCGGTTTCTGGCTTTTTATTTATCAGCACTTTTATCTAACATGTTCTCTTTTGTTTTATTGATTTTTATGGCCGAGGATATAACAAATGATTCCAGCAAAAAAATTGAAAATGGGGATACCATTTCCGTTCATTATGTAGGTAAACTTGAAAATGGCACCGTTTTCGATACATCCGTAAAGGAAGCAGCCGTTGAGGCAGAGATCTACAATGACATGAGAAGCTATCAACCTCTGACATTTACCGTTGGCGCAGGCCAGATGATAAAAGGCTTTGACGAAGGGGTTGTCGGGATGAGAGTAGGAGAAGAAAAAATTCTTAAAATTCCACCCGAAGAAGCATATGGCGAGTGCATAGAAGATCTCTTAAGGGAACTGCCGGTTGAAGCTGTTAATTTTAATCCGGAAGTTGGAATGCAGCTGGTGACAGAAACCGGCCTCAAAGGCATTGTCACAGAAGTAGGCGAGAAAAATTTTGTTGTGGATTTTAACCACGAACTTGCAGGCAAGACCCTGATATTCGAAGTCAAAGTAGTTTCCATGGAGGTATGAAAAGAATGAAAGTCCGGAACGGAGCAATTTTATTCATATCGATACTGCTCCTTGGAAGCATACTCCTTGGAAGCGGTTGCACGGATAAAGGGAACGTAAACGAGACTGGAGACAGCAGAATAGTAAAAACTGGAGACACCGTCCAGGTAGACTACACCGGAAAGCTCGAAAACGGAACGGTTTTTGACACTTCGATAGAAGAAGTTGCAAAGCAGGCTGGTACATACGACTCTAACAGGACTTACACTCCTCTAACATTTGTGGCTGGGACAGGCCAGATGATCAAGGGCTTTGACGAAGGTGTGATCGGGATGAAAGTGGGAGAAGAAAAAACTATCACAATCCCACCTGAAGAAGCTTATGGAGAATACGACAAATCAAAGATCCTGGCAATTCCTATAAAAGAATTAAATCTAACCGAAACTCCAGAAGTCGGGCAAACACTTAGAGATATGTACGGAAATCCGTTCAAAGTAATTGCCGTGAATGACACGCATGTTACTCTTGACCTCAACCGCGAGCTCGCAGGTAAGACCCTGGTTTTTGATATAAAACTCGTCTCTATAGAATAAATTTAAGTTCTTGAAAATCAAATTGAGAGTTTGTAGAATTTATTTTAGAGTTATGCGTCCTTTCGGCACAATAGAACATTTTAGGGAGATTGAAGTGCCGAAAGGAAAATACTGAGGGGAAAAAGCTAATGGAAAATTTTCGTACTGTGAAAGAGGGAGATTATCTTCTTATTGATTACACTGGAAAATTAGAGGACGGGACAGTCTTCGATACCACGTCAAAGGAAAAAGCCATTAAAGCAGGAATATATTGTGAAGAAAAGGAATACAGGCCTTTGTTTTTCAGGGCATATACAGGTCAGGTTATAAAAGGTATCGATGTGGGCGTTCTCGGAATGAAAGAAGGAGAAGAAAAAACCCTTAAAATCTCACCTGAAGATGCCTACGGAGAACATAAGAAGTATCTTATTCAGGATATACCTCTCTCCAGGCTTGGGCTACAGTTTCCTCCTGAAACTGAAACAAAAATCCTAACGCCCGGAGGGAAGGAGGTTAAAGTGCTCAGTTCCACAGAAACTTCTGCCACTCTGGACTTCAACCATGAACTTGCAGGCAAAACCCTGATTCTTGAAATAAAACTTGTTTCAATTGTAAGCTTATTCCAGAACCCGCAAAATAGGTGGTGAGTTATGGAAAAGGAAGAGAAAGTCATGGTAATGCTGTTATTTATGACACTATCTTCTCTTATGACAGCGTATCTTTGTTTCGGATCAGAACTTGCAGACTCCGGACAAAAGTCCGGCGGAGAAGCCAGACAGTATACCCGGGAATCCAATGAAGGGGGAAAGGTATTCCTTGAAGCTGAAGTCCTGAGCAAACGGTTTACTTATACAGGGGAACACCTGCTTTTACAGGTGAACTGCAACTCCGAAGTCCTTAGCGTTTTTATCCCGAAAGCTGCAGGTGCTGAAGCGCTGAACATGTCAATCAGGGAAGGGGATCTGATCGGTTTAACAGGCACCGTCTCTGAGTATGAAGGGAAAAGGGAAATCAAGGTAGAAAGAAAAGAAGATGTTGTTCTGGATAACCGTCATCAATAATCTCTCAAATAAAGACCACAGATCGTTAATGATATATTCATATAATAACATTTGAGAAAACATGAAAGCATGTATCATGTGCGGAGGGGCAGGGACAAGACTCAGGCCGCTGACATTCAAGCACCCTAAACCGAGCATACCGATTCTTAATAAACCATCAGTCCTACATCTGATTGAGCATCTTTCAAGAGAAGGGTTCAATGAAATAGTCATGACCCTGGGGTATATGGGAGAGCGGATAGAAGAACAGCTCGGAGACGGGCACATGTTCGGGGTGCATATTGATTACGTATATGAAAAAGAAAAGCTTGGAACTGCAGGCGGGGTTAAAAATGCCGTTAAATACCTGAAAGACGAGCCATTTATTGTGCTCGGTGGAGATCACGTCCTTAACCTCAACCTGAGAGAAATGTACCGTTTCCATGAAACAAACGATGCCCTTGTGACCATAGGACTTATTTCTATTGATGACCCCAGAGAATTTGGAATTGCGGATATGGATATTAATAACCGGATCCACCGCTTCTTTGAAAAACCGAAAGCAGGCCAGATATTCAGTAACCTTGCAAGCACAGGCATTTATGTCTGCGACTCTTCGATTTTCGAATGGATACCTGAAAACAAAAAATACGATTTTGCAAAAGATCTCTTTCCCTCCCTGCTTACTGCCGACGAAAAAATCAATGGAGTGCTTGTTCGGGGAAAATGGACTGATGTAGGAAGTTCGGCAGCTTACAGACAGGCCCAACGCTGGATGCTCGACGCCCTTCCGGGAACGACAATTGAGGGGAATTTTACAACCAGAAACGCAAGAATAAAAGGCCCCTTATCCATAGGAAGCAACGTGTCCATAGGTTCGAATTCTTCCCTTGTAGGGCCAATAGTTATAGGGGAAAACACAACAATCGGCGACAATGTCCTTATAGGGCCTTACAGTGTTATAGGCTCGAACTGCAACATAGATGATCATGCAAAGATTCTTTCATCTTACCTTTTTGATAATGTTTCCATAGGAAAGGATTCCAATATCTCAGGCGGTGTGGTAGCAGACGAAACAATTGTAGGAGAACACTGCTTCCTTGAAAATGGAACCGTTATAGGGCATAAAGTAATTATTGGAAATAACTCGACAATACATTCCGGAGTTAAAGTCTGGCCTGAAGTCAAGATAGATAACAACTCAAGCATAAAAGATACTTTAATCAATTCCGATTATGACATTACCAACGAAGGCTCCTGAAATACACGTTTAAAAGAACCGAAACCAAAACCAAATTGAATTTAGAGGGTTTGAATTCAGCTTAATTTGTTTAGACAAGCAGGTTTAGTCTAATTCAAATCTAACTTTTTTCATGTGTATACCTTCCTTAATTATCTCTCGTTTTCCCGGAATCGTTCACTTATTTTTGAGCTGGTTCTCAATTACTATCCCAATAACTTCTCAAACATATACATAATAATTTAAACCAGCACGCCATAGATGCTTGCTCTGCAACTAATATATATTGGGAAATAAAATTTTTCAACTAGAAGGCAATTCTGCCAAAAAAAATTCATATAGATTGTCATGAACAAATACCAAAAATGGCTTATTACAGCCCTGATCATAAGTGCGGTATCAATTGTCCTGGTTACTGGTTTGACTTTTGATTCCGATACTCTTGAGGCTCTGAGGAATATCAAACTGGAATATATTCTGGCTGCAGCTCTTTCTCACATTTTTTTATACTTTATCTGGAGTTTTCGAACCCGGGCTCTCTGTAAAGCTCTTGGTTATAGAGTTAGCGTAATGAAGTTAACCGAAATAGTCATCTCAAGCACTTTTGTGTCTGGAATTACTCCTTCTTGTGCAGGGGGAGATCTGCTGAGAATGCATCTTCTGAATAAAAATGGGATTCCTCTGGGTAGGGCGACTGCGATCGTTGTAGGTGAGCGCCTTCTTGATGCTCTATTTATATTTTCTTCCCTGCCTTTTGCCCTTTATATTCTGGGAGATATGCTTTTGAATTATAAATTCGATGCAGCTTTCTTAATAGCAAATTCTCTGGTTTTTACAATTCTCATGTTCTTTATTTATGGAATCTGGAAACCCGAAAAAGTAAAACATATAATTCACAGGATTGCAGGCAAGCTTGCTCCTTTTTTTGGAAAGCGGACCGATAATGCGTTTTCTCATTTCATGGACCAGATAGATGGGGAAATTGATCATTTCCATGATAGTGTCAGGATCTTTTTTTCGGAAGGAAGAAAAGGGGTTCTCTGGGGAATGGTTTATACTCTTCTTTTCTGGATTGTGGACTTTTCCCTGCTTGTCTTTATCCTCATGGGTCTTTCACAAAAACCTTCTCTCCTTATCGTTTTTGCAGCTCAGGTGCTACTGACAGTGATCTTGTTAGTTCCCGCAACGCCCGGGGCAAGTGGGGTCGCGGAATTAGGAGCGGCTTCTATCTTTTTAATCTTCGTAAGTTCGCCTGTCCTGGGAATTACAGTGCTTGCCTGGAGAGCTCTGACATACCATATGAATATGCTTCTAGGAGGCATTATGAGCCTGAAAATACTTAGGGACATGGATCTGATTAAAAAACTGACCGAGAATTCTAAGCCGATAGGAGATCCTAAAAAACTGACTGGGGATTCGGCCGAACTCAAAAAGGACACCTGAGGCAAGATTTTGATCAGGCAAAACTCCTGTGCACTGCACAGGAAAATGCTAACTAAATAATGCTAAATAAATAACGGGGATGATTTTCCTGAAATTAATCAGCCTGTAAGGAAGATCTTTTGTAACCTGATAAAGATATATTTATATTTCATCCTCACAAACTCCTTCTAGAATGCCCTCCAGAGAATTTTTCCTTGAAGCCCGGAGAAAAGGTGTGCACCTGGTCTCAACCCTGATCGTGCTCATCTATGAATTTTTCGGAAAAGAAGTCGTTCTCTGGGTACTGATGTCTTTTCTTGTAACGGTTCTCATTCTTGACTACTTCAGGCTCGAGCACGACGTGAGAATACCTTTTTTCTACATAATGTATCGGGAGCATGAAGCCGACCGCTTAGGAGGCCACATATTCTTTGCGCTCGGAGCAATTTCGGTAATAGCTCTCTTCACCAAAGAAATAGCATATGCAGCAGTCCTTATGACCACTTTCGGGGATCTGGCTGCAGCCCTTATAGGAAAATTCTATGGAAAAAGGAGAGTTTTTCAAAAAATATTTAAAAACGATAAATCAATTGAAGGTTCCGCTTCCGAATTTACGATTGATTTTTTTATAGGGCTGCTTATTATCGGGAACCCTATTGTTTCCTTGATAATGGCTTTTTTTGCAACCCTTACGGAAACTGCAGTCAATAAAATTGATGATAACCTTATGGTGCCGGTTTTCGCCGGTTTTTTCGGGCAGATAACCCTAAATCTTCTAGCATATTTATAACAATTTTTCACAGATTATCCTGCGATTTTAAGATTTTCCAAAGAGTAGTCGGTGAAATATTTTTTTAAATGTAGGGGAGAGAACTATGAGAAAAATAACAAACAGAAATAAAAGGGAAAAAAGCAGGTGAAACTTCAGAGACTTCTCAATTCCGGGTTTTCATTCCTGACAAAAGTAGAAAAAAAGCCCGTAATGGGCTCTCAAGCTTCTGTTTCAATCTCCCCCTGCATATTCTTGAATTTTCTCATTTCCTTTATGCGCCTGGCAATGATTTCACCGAGGTAGAGCACAAGAGCTGCAAGGAGCACATATATTTTCAAGCTTACTGGCTCGTTTGATTGCCTTTCCGAGTTCTGCCTGGCATCTTTCAGGAGAAGGGCTCTTGCATCCTTCTCATTATAAATTTTCCCTCCGGTTGCAAGGATAAGAGGCTCTATATCCTTATTGAGCCCGATATCCCTGAACTCAAGCTGGTAATTTACCGCAAGCGGATAGCCGGAGATATCGTGAATTCCGATATTTTCGGGATTTACGCTTGCCTCATATGTGTTCCTTCCGGTTAGAGCAAGATCCAGGGGGCTTCCGTCCAGTTTCAGTTGCGGGATTCCCTCATCGTACATCGTAAGAATGAGGTCGGAAGGAGTTCCGAGCCAGGTATCCGGGCCGTCCAGGACAGCCCCTTCTTCAGCTCTCGGGTTTCCTATTGCCCAGTTCGTAGTGCCTGAAATAAGTTTGGCATTCGACCCGTTATAAAGAACAGACGCCCAGCGAGAACCTTCACCTTCTCCATTGTCCGTGGTAAGGGCTGCAACTCTACCGAGCCCGAAGCGCCATGTGGTGAGCACAGGCTTTCCTGTCGTGGTAATAACCAGGCGCTCAGCTCCTGCCTTTGGGGTCACATCATTATATCCTGTAATATTGGCAGTAAGGTTTACATCTTTCGTGATGAAGCTATCTGGAGAATAAGCATAGAGAGAATAATCAGGCGTTACATTTTCTTCATTCTCTTTTTCTTCTTCCGGAGACTCTTCAGTTGTCCCAAAATCAAAATTTACCCTTTCTGGCTCCTGACCAGTTTCTGTCACATTGATTCGCTTATAGTTATTTTCAAGTCCAAGTTCCTTCATTAACATCTCAGCATAGAAATTTCTGGCTTTATCAGTTTGCGAAGGAGCTGCCGAGTGTACATGGATAAAGTACAGGTTTACACCGAGTTTCTGCAGGTCTTTTGCAGCCTGAAGGCTTGGTTCGTAGGACTCCTCGATTCCTCCGTCCGAAATTATAATGGCATCAAGTTCGCCATCTTTGCCTGCAAGCATCTGTTTTGCGCCTATAAGCCCCTGATCAAGTGAAGTCTTGCTCTGTTCGTCGCTGGTCAACCGCGAGATTTTGTCTTCCATAATCGCCCGGTTCTGAGGAAGCCCCAAAGACAAAAATCCTCCAAAAATATCATAATCCTTGCTTCCGAAAGCTATAGCCGCAGCATTTGCATCTCTGAGGTTTTCATTACGGATAATATATATAGCATTTCCGAGGATATCCCCTTGAGCTCCGTGATCCCTTGCACTTGGAGAGATGTCAAGGATCAGGACAAGGTTTCTTCCTCCCTTATATTCGGAAGGTTTTGAAAGCACAGGCAGGATTTCCTCAAGAGAAGAATTGAGGTAACTTCCGTAGTTATAAGCTTTGTCTCCTCCCACAACAGCCAGCCCGCCTCCATTGCTGACATAATTTTTGATTTCTTTCATCTGGGCTTCGGAAAGGGAACTTATAAGCTGATTGTCAAGCACCAGAACTTTGCTGCCTTCAAGAACACCTGCTCCGGGGTAACTACTGGCAACAGAAACATTATAAAGGCTATTAAGAATCTGAGCAAGGGGAGAATCAGGCTCACTCGTGACAAGAGTAAGCTTCGGTTTGGGAATTACGTACACGGATTTGGAGAACTCATTGTTAATGCTGTTCAGGTCTTCCCCTGCTGGGGTTATCTTTACACTGATATTGTGAGCGCCGAGAGTGGTGAAATCTTGATTATATGGAATAGTATAGTTTCGAGTATTCTGAGAAAAAGGTCCGCTTCGGACAAGCTCCCCGTCCACAGACACTTCAAGAGAATAACTGATATTTTGTTCAAAAGCCTGGCGGACAACTACCTCAAACTCGTTCTGGTTATCCACGACAACTGTTTTGTCCCCGATAACCTCGACGCTCAGGTCATTTGCCTTAAGTTCGGGCTGGACAAGGTAAACCGGAGTGTCGGTTTCTTTTGCAAGCTCCAGGGCATCGACAAGGCTCTTTCCTGCATTACTATTTCCATCACTGACCAGCACTATCTGGTTGCCGCTGCCTGCATACTGGGTAATGGTATCTCCAAGAAACGTTTTATCCCCGGTTAGCTGAACTAAAGTTGTGGGAGTGTTGGCTGTAAGGGCTTTATACAGTTCGGTGCCAGTTTCTTCAGGAAAAATACCCATACTTGCTGTCTGGTCCTGAACCAACACAAGTGATGGATCTTCTTCACTAGTAGTCTGTGTAACCGTAGTAAAGGGAGCAGCCAGAGCAAGTACAAGGAGGACAGCGACAAGCATCCTCCATTCTACAAGTTTCGTTTTTGTCTTCCGCAGGAAATAGAACCCGGCAATTATAACGGGAATTATGAGGAGGAGCATTTCCGGGCGTTCAAGGGATATGTTCATAATTCACCTCTCCCGCGTATGATCAAGATTTCAAGTAGTATGAGCAGGAACATAACTCCTATGAGATAATCGGTAATGTCATTTTTGGCGGTATAGGAATCTGCCTTCACAAGTTTTGGTCCGTCTTTCGCAACAGCCCGTTGGATCAATTCCGAGGCATCGACTGTAGTGTTAGATTCCTTGTCATTGTAGAGATTGACTGCAATTTTCTTCCCTGAAATCTCGTAAACCCCAACCTCATCAAAAAGGATATGGTTTGAAGTAAAAGTCTTTGAAGGAGTTTTGATTTCTTCGGTCTTCGACAGGGAGGTCAATGTGCCTGTATTCAGATTATATTCGGAAATATCTCCTGCCCCTCCGAGCCATTGGACAAGTTTAATCCAGAAGACAGGGTACTCAGGAAGGTTGTGGAAATTATTCCAGGAATTTTCTCCTAACTCATCACTTAATCCCATATAGAAAACAGTTCCCTTGCCTACCTGCCAGTAACTTAGTACAGGGACACCGTTTTCGAGAGTTACCAGGGTTGTCGAGCCGGTCCTTTCAGTTGCATTCAGATATTTGCGGACCGAGATTTCATCACTTCTAATATCCTTCGTAATGCTGCTCTGCAGAGATTCCTTAACTCCAAGTCCGTTTTCTGCCTCCTCGATTCCTATAGGCTTCACAGGCAGGATCTTGATCAGGTCAACCTCAGTTTTCTCGGGAACCAGGGCGCCGCTTACAATGAAGACTGCATTGCCCCCATTCCTGACATAGCTTTCAATTCTTTCGACCGAGTTGTTGGCAATAGGGGTTTCTTTCTGAGCAAGTACAACAAGTGTGTAATTGTCAAGTTCATCAGGCACGGATTTCGAGACCGTCAGGTTACTATCCGGGAGCAGTGAGAGTGCAGTTTTTGAAGGCAATTTCCCATTATCAGTAACATAGAGTATATGCTGCTCTGAGGTATCCGGAATAGAAATATAGGCTTTATTGTCAACAGGCAGGCTATCTTCTACATTAAGCCGAACTGTTGTGATTCCTGGCCCCAGATTTTCCAGAGTGAACTGGTTTGTCTCGCCTGCAGGGACATCAAGGGAAAAAGACGTAGAAGCATTTCCTGAAGTTCCTCTGCCGGTTTCGATCTCAACGCTTTCGTTATGGTCCCTGTAGTTTTTAATTACACCTGTATAGCCATATTTTCCGTCAGCGGCTTCGATCCAGCCATTGATAATCCCTATATTATCAGCAGGCTTTCCCACTTTTACGAAATTGACCTCAATCCCATAAGACTCAGCCAGGTTTTTGGAGGCAACAGGATCGTCTCCCTTCGAATTGGTGAAATCCGAAATAATGATAATTCTTCCTCCTTCCCTGGAGAGAAGACGCATACCTGTGGTAATTGCTGCAGACAGGTCGGCAGTGCCGGCTGCTGGCTTGACCTTCTTGAAAATATCGTGTGCAGCTGATGCGTCTCCTCCCTCAAGGGCAAGCAGAGGTGTATCGGAAGCCAGGATTATGCTATTTTTCTTACTCACATAGTCGTCAGCAATCCCAACCGCATCCTCAAAGCGGGAATCAACCTGCATACTTGCAGATGTATCAAGGATGAGCACTGTATGCTCTCCGTTCAAAGGCTCTTCCGAGTTATAGTAATAACCTGCTGCCCCAATGGAAAGAAGGATCAGCATCAGGAGCTGAATCAGGAAAAGCGGGTCCTGCACGATTTTAGTGAGCGAAGCATAAACCCGTTTTCTTTCCCTCTCAAGTTTAAGGACAAACATGAGTGAGGGGATCGAAAGCACCGCTGGTTTTGGGCGGAGCATGTAAAGAATAATAAGCGGGATGACACTCAGGAGAGCGGCAAGAGCAAATGGGTTTTCAAAAGGAATTTTTAGCGCCTCCTTCTCCTGATAGTATGGTAAAAAGCATCAAAAATAGGGGTGTCGGTTGTAAAGGTATAAAATTCGGCCCCTGCCTTCATGCAGGCTTTTTTGATCCTTGCGTTGTGGTCATCAAGCTTTCCAATATACCTTTCCTTGAATTTTTCACTTACATAAGTCCTGATCTCTTCTCCTGTTTCGAGGTCTACAAGTTTGCTGTTTCCTTTAAGTGGGAGCACTTTTTCCGTGGGATCGAGCACCTGGATCAGAATAAGGTCGTGGTCAGATAGTCTGGAAACTGCTGTTTCTATTGCCTGAGGGTCCTGAAGAAAATCCGAGATAAGGATTACAAGAGACCTGGACTTGATTTCCCGGCTGTACTTTAGGACTGCTTCCCCTATGGAAGTCCCACCGGATAATTGGAGCTCTGTCAACCTATCAATCGCCCGTAAAAGGCTTTTTCTTCCACGGCTGGGTTTGTTAATATCAACTTCCTGTGTAAACGTGGAGATTGCAAACCTGTCGTTATATTTTGTTACCATGTAGGCGTAGCCTGCAGCGAGCATTGCAGCATATTCGAACTTCGAAGTCCCCTTTTCAGGATAATCCATGCTTTTGCTGGCATCCAGAAGGATATGGGTTGTAAGGGTTTTCTCTTCCTCAAACTGCCGCACATAGAGTTTTTCAGTCCTCGCATAGGCTTTCCAGTCAATGTCTTTTAAGGCATCGCTAGAGTCATACTCTCTAAACCCGATGGTATCTATGCCGTGTCCGCTTCGGGTGGACGGACGATTTCCGGCATAAACTGTCGATACCCGCTTCCGGACAGAGAATGTAAAGCGGTCAAGCTGCCTGAAAAAGTCCGTTTCGATTTTTTGTTTTGTGCGAGTCATTCTGGATCGTCAATCAAAAAGTCCGGTTTATCCCGGACCCGGAAAACCCCTTCAGGGTCATTTAAACTTAATTTTACAGTTCAGTTTCTGGCCATCAACCCTATAATTCGGTTTCTGGCCATCACCCATGCTCAGGTTTTACTTTACTTTCTTGAGAATATCCTCAATGGCCTGGTCAGGGGTCATCCCACTTCTTTCGGCTTCGAAAGTCAGGATAAGCCTGTGGCGCAGAACCGGATATGCCATGTAATCAATATCCTCTTTGCTTACGAAATTTCTGCCTTCTATAAGGGCCCTGGCTTTTGCAGCAAGGATAATACCGATGGATGCCCTGGGAGAAGCCCCGTACTCGATATGGTCTTTGTCTTTTCTTGTCATGCCGACAATAGAAAGGACGCGCTGCTTGAGTTCCTCGGAGATAGGGACCTGCCTGGTGAGTTTCTGCAAATCGAGAAGGGTGGACTTATCCAGGCCCCTGGAAATCTTCGGGGTTTCGGATTTCGTATATCGGTTTATTATCTCCATTTCCTCTTCATAGGAGGGGTAATCTACAAGGATTTTTAAGAGAAAACGATCGAGCTGGGCTTCAGGCAGGGGATATGTGCCTTCCATTTCTATGGGGTTCTGGGTAGCAAGGATAAAGAAGGGACTGTCCAGCAGGAAGGTATCATTTCCTACTGTTACCTGTTGTTCCTGCATAGCTTCCAGCAGGGCTGACTGAGTTTTCGGAGACGCCCTGTTAACCTCATCCGCAAGGACGACATTTGCAAAAACCGGCCCCGGGGAGAACCTGAATTCTTTTCTGTTTTCTTTCTCTTCAATAACATTTGTCCCTATGATGTCAGAAGGCATAAGGTCAGGAGTACATTGAATCCTGCTGAATTTCAGGTTCATAGCCTTTGAAACAGTAGAGATCATAAGGGTTTTTCCAAGCCCTGGATTACTCTCCACGAGGGCATGTCCTTCACAGAGAATTGCAATCATAATCTGTTCGATTACTTTATTCTGGCCTACTATGACGTGCCCTATTTCTTCAAAGAAATTTTTGAAAATCCTGCCTGCGTTCTGATAGGTCGTGGCAGCTTGCCCAGAGTCCGTATTATTCTCACTCATATTTACTTCACCTGTTAATTTGCTGTTTTCGCAGATCTTGAAGCCCGCTTTCTACCGGATGTTACTTGCTCCTGCAACAGTGTACCATCCAGAACACAGCCTGTTATTCAAAAACTGTTTTTAGATAACTTTCGATTAAATTGAATCAGATAAGTCCATTTTCAGATGCATTTTCTTAATTTCAGATACATTTTCTAAATTATTCTTCTGCAAGTCCTTCAAAATAACTCTGGATAACATTCCTGTATCCTTCAGGTAGATTTTCATAATAAGCCTGGGAAGCAACCGCTTCCGGGTTTACAAGGTCTGATTGGATAAATGATTCGTTCATTTGTTTTCCTTCTTCCTGGCTTGTAAAGCCCTGGCCTGCACCCGGAGGAATCTTCAGATCAACTTCTTTGCCTTCCACCACAATAACGGCAGGTTCTCCAAAGAGGTCTTTCTGGCTGTCGTTATTCGATGTCCCGCCATTTTCCTCTACAGGGAAGAGGTCGGTATTTGAATCCGAGGCAAGGGGGATTTTTTCGATCACTCCGTTAAGGTCAGTGGGGCTGATAGTTGTCTGGTATCCGGTTCCGGCAACGTATGCAAGAAGAGAAACCGCGAACACTATTACAAGCAGGTTCTTTGCAAGCTTTCTCCTGTTAAGAAAGGATGAGGATTTCACAGGTTTCGAATCAATTATAACCCCGCCTATAAGATCCCGGACAATGATGTTGTCCGTATTCCGATTATCATAGGCGGTCCTTAACCTCTCCTTGAGCACAGGGTGTGTCTCTTCTAGAAGGGAAATAGCATCTTTCTTTTCAGCTCTGTAATGCCTTATGGCTGTGAGGATAAGGGAGAAAGCAAAAGCCAGGAAAATAAGCCCGAGCGTTTCAAAAATAACTCCGAAACCCAGAATATTGTATTTTGCGCCGGTATAAGGTTCGAAGGTGCTAAACATTAGGAATAAATCTCGCATGTTAAAAAGCATGAAAAGGACATAAAGGACGAGAAAAGTTGCAAGCAAGTCTGCAAAATCATAGAGTCCTCTATATTTTTTCAAAACCGATTCGTGTTTGTTTACTATATCTTCAATATTCAGAGCTATCTCGCTCCCTTTTGCAACCGGAAATGTCGGCCGTGGTAATAAGTACGAATTGTGCACGAAACATGTAAATATACTGTAGGAAGATATTCTAGAAAGATACTATAGAAAGATAGTATATAAAGGTGCACGTTCCAGGGTATGCATTTTTGCAGATTTGCACACCCATCCGAGTTTTTGTCTTTAAATTCGCACCTTTGAATATGGCAGGGATCCAATCAATATCCTTTGTCAATATTCACAGACCTGAATGTTTTAAAAGCGGGATAGGAACCCAGTATCTTTAGAGTATCAGTTTTAGCTTTTATATCTTTTAAAGCATCTTTTACAAGTGCGTCGCTGTCATGCCCTTCAAAATCGATATAGAAATAGTAGTCTCCAAGTTCCTTTTTCGAAGGTCTGGACTCGATTTTTGTCAGATTAATTTTTCTTTTTGCAAAAGTCCCGAGAATTTCATATAATGCTCCTGGTCTGTCTTTTTCCAGATAAACTATAAGGGAAGTTTTGCAGGCTGAAGAGCTGCATTTCTCAGACCCGGTTTCAGGTTCGGTCAAAGTTTTTTTTCCGGCTTTCAAAACAATGAAACGGGTGTAGTTCTCTTTCTTATCCTGAATATTTGAGAGAAGAACCTTCAGCCCGTAGCACTCTGCAGCTTCAGGGGACGCTATTGCTGCCATTTCTTCAAACTCTCCTGCAAGCCTGGCCGCATGGGAAGTGCTGCCCGTGCTCCTGAGTTCGGCATCAGGAAAATGTTTCTTCAGGAAATGTCTGCACTGGGCAAGCCCCTGAGGATGTGAAAGTATGACCCTTACCTTTTCAGGCCCGCCTTTCGAGAGCAGGCAGTGCTCGATTCTGACGACTATCTCTCCGACTATCTTAGCTTCGTTCTCTAAAAGGAGGTCGAGAGTAACGCCTACAGAACCTTCAATAGAGTTTTCTATCGGTATTATTGAGATATCCGATTTCCCCTGTACCGTCGCCAGGAACGCATCCTCTATATCTGCAAAATACCGGAGTTCTGAGCCGCTCATACTGTATTTCTGCATCCACAACTTTGCAGCTTTTTCAGAATAAGAGCCTTCGGGCCCCATTACGCCTACAATCATTTGAAGAGTTAATTGGGGGGATGGTAGTAATATTTTTTGATGCCCGAGTTGCGCCAGCAGAGTTGCGGCTCTGCAGTGCGCTGTCCTTCCCGAGTTCCGCTTCGGGAGCACGGGGTCCTTTTCGCTGCGCTCAAGAGGACTAAGAGCCTATCCGAAAAGTGATTACCTGCTGTAATTTTTACAATGTGCAATATGCAAAAACGGAACGATATTCTGATATTATATACCTATTATGACTTTTCAACATGCATTGTTGACTTTTTGGACAGGCTCTAATTTAGAGGTTAGAAAGAGTTGAAACCGTTGAAAGCACGGAAAACATGGAATAAAGGCAAAAGTGCACAATTTTTCCGTGATTCCCGTGTTTTTCATGCTTAATAGTAATTTGAATTGGGTTTTTCCGTGCTCTCATAGGTTATAGGTCCCTGATTTGGCAGCTTACTGCTGTCTTTGAGTTAATAACTGCGCTGCACGGTATAGGTGACGTTCTTTGAGCTATCAGCAGGCACGGTTACTTCCCATTCGGCAGTGTTAGCATCTTTTTTCTTATACGGGTCAGAGTTTTCGGTAATCTTCCATTCTCCATAGATCTTTTCCACAATCTTTACTTTCTGAGCTTCAGATTTGTGATTTTTGAGTTCTATTTCGTAACTCTCTTTCCAGGCATTGGTACTTACTTTATCGTAATTAGTCTGGGTTCTCTTACCTGTTACATCAAAAGCGCTTCCGACAACGACATTTATCTCCTCATCTTTTGGGGTATGGTCTATATTGTCTTCCCCGAGGAATTGAAGCTGGCCTTCGGAGTCAGCTTTGTATACCCTTAGAACACCAGCGGGAAGAGGCATTCCAAGGCCTTTTTCTTTAGAATTATTCAGGTTCAGAACAACCTGGATATCATTGCTTTTTGAAACATCAAAAACGAGTTCTTTTTCCACAGGCACTGAATCTGTGGAGAGCAGGGAAAGCTGCTTGATCTGGTTATTCTTCAGAGTAGCCGGCCTTTCAAGGGTATAAAGATGATACTCAAAAAGAGATTCCTCAACGAAACCGCCTTTGGCCTCGTCAGATACAGCCTCTGATGCTATAGTTGCTTCACCCTTATACATTTCCTGAGGTACAGCTACACGGTGAACGTCACCTGCAACCAGTTTCAGTTTGGCATTCTCATAGGTTGTTCCTGCTTTATTATCAACGGTGACCCAACCCTGAATATCAGCCTTCGTATCATCCGCACTGGTCTTTACGATATAGTTTGCTTTCCAGCTCATACCTCCTGTAAGATAAGAAGTAAGGACATCCCGATTGCCTGCAGTAGGAGAGTAGACCTGCCAGACCAGAGTAGGTTTCGTGAGCAGATCGGCAGAGTCAGGAAATTCCACTTTTGAGACTTCGGAAAGAGTTACAACCTTTCCGTCACTCAACTTGAGCACCATTCTGTCGTAATCATAGCTCATGAGAATCCCTGTATATGTATTTCCTTCTTTTTCAGTTGCAGTAATTTCCTTGTCCAGGAACTTTTCCAGAAGCTTCTGACTACTCACAAGATCGTATTCGTAGTTCTGTTCCAGTACAGCAGTATCCTTATTTTTTGTGTCCTCAAACATTACTGAAGTCGGGTCAATAAGGGCAGCAACATCCGTATATTCCACGCTGTTGACTCCAGACTTGAGATCAAGTTCCCTTTTTTCTTTTACCAGGGCAAGGTTATCATTATAAACAGTAACTTCAGTATCCGCACTCGTTCCTGCAGCCTTGGCCGTAAGGATCTCCAAAGGATTTGAAAGTTGTACCTTAGTAACCATGCTTGAACCGAATTCGATCCCGTTAGTTGCAGCTTGAGATCTATTTGCCTGAGCTGTATTTCCTGTAGAATCAGGGCACAGGAAAGCTGCAGTTGCGGTCACGATACAGACGAATACCAGCATAAGCCACACATAACTCTTCTTTATTTTCATAAAAGATAGATAGGTAACTGTCTTATTTATATCTGACTTTGACTACGGACATGTTTGAAGTTATCTGTCCGGCTTCTAATTATCTCCCAAAAGTATCACACGGTGTAAACTCTATTTTTCTGTGATAATCAAAGTAATAAAGCAGAGTACAGTTATAATAATATACACCAAAACACAATTAATAATTTTAAATAGTATTTGGAAAAAATCCGGGCAATATTTAGACAATAAAAAGATCTGGAAAATAATTAAGGATTCATTTTCATGAATATTACCAAAGTTTTCAGGGCTAAAAACTGGATCAGGTTCTCACGCTTTATTTCAGGTATCGCTCTTATTTTTCTTCTTGCAGGAACAATAATCCCTACATCGGCCGCAGGGATTGGGGCAAGCAGGGAAATATCTACCGGGACGGTTAGCCCAGGCGAAAATTTTACAGTAACCGTACATATAGGAGCAGACCAGGACGTTGAAGCCCTGACACTTGATGAAAATCTCCCTGATGGATGGCATGTAATTCGGATGGGAAATAACCGGGATACATTCCAGGAAATCAGCACTTTCAAAGAGTCAACTCTGGAGTGGATCTGGGCTGAGAACCTCTCGGCAGGGGAAGAAAAGACCATTATATATAATGTGGCCGTCCCTTCAAATTCCAAGCCTGGAAATTTCACAATCTCGGGTACGATTTCCGCTTATTCCATACCTACTGTCCCTGTGGAAGGATTTTCAGAGATAGTAGTTACTTATCCATGTGAAGCCGACTTTTCCGCAATCCCTCTCCTGGGTTCCGTACCCCTGACTGTCCAGTTCACAGACTTGTCCGCCTTCAATCCAGATTTCCGGGAATGGGACTTTGATGGAAACGGGAACATTGACTCAAACGAAAGGAATCCGGTTTACACATACGTAAACCCGGGCATCTACAATGTTACCTTTAGGGTGACTAACAGTACTTATGGAAATGACACCAGAACAAAAACAGGATATATAACCGTATTAGAGAAACCCTCCGGTTCGGAAGAAGGTGAAGGAATAAGCGGAGGAGGAAGTGGAGGCGGGGGAGGCGCAGGCTCTCCGGAATCAAGCAGGAATATAGAGCTCAAGGAAATTTCAAATGAACAGGTCTTCAAAGGAACTCACACATGTTTTACTTTTAAAGGCGGGGCAAATGAAATAGTCACTGTGGAGTTCGATCCGAAAAAGAACTTCGGAAAAACAACCGCTATTGTAGAGATGCTAAAAAATACTTCTTCAATAGTTAAGGAACCTGCCCCCGGAATGATCTACAAAAACGTAAATATCTGGGTTGGGAATAGCGGCTTTTCAAATCCTGAAAACCTTGAAAATACCAGGGTAAGTTTTAGGGTGAGCAGGGCTTGGGTTGTCGAACAGGGGATCAGCGAAAATACAGTAACTCTGTACAGGTACGGTCAGGACACATGGGACCAGTTGTCTACGGCCCTCAGCGGAGAAGACGAAGCTTATTTTTACTTTACTGCAGAAACCCCGGGGTTTTCTTCCTTTGCAATCTCAAGCACGGAAAAAAATATTCAATCTGTTGAGATTTCTACAGCCAAAAAAGGAGAAAATCAAACCCTGAATGAGGACAAACCGTCTGACAAGGTAAAAAACGGAATTTATGCTTCAGATCTCGAAAAAGAAGAAACTGAAAGCTCTCCTGGCCCTGGAATAGCCTTTGCAGGAGCTGAATTACTGATTTTGTACGGGATATTAAGGAGAAAAAAATAATCCGAAAAGAGAAGAAGATAACTGGACGAAAAAGTTGACTAACAGAACTTTTTAGTAAAAGCCGTCTTTTCTTAAGTTCCCTTTTTCTCTCAACCCGGGACTGTTTGGAGCAAAGCTCAGGTTCCTTTGTTTTGCTTTTTGCTCCTTTCAAATATATCCGCATTGCTCAAGCCAGGTAAGGGACTTTATCCATTCTCCTTTTGGCTCCCTCGAGGTACCCACGACAAGCCTCTTCATATCTCCCACCTCTTCAACAATGCCGCAGGCTTCTATAATCTCTCCGGGAAGAGCCTGGCCTGCATAGGTATGGGTGTATGAGAGCACATGGTCGATTTCATCATGTTCTACCTTATAATAAGCAGGGCTGTCAAAAGCAAAGTCAGCATTTTTGACCTCGGCTTCGATTTTCATTTTGACTGTGTCCTTTCCGCGCAGAAGAGGTTCTTTAATCTGATCCCATTCCCTCACAAAAAGAAGATCAAAATAAGTGCCTTCGACCATGCCCCTGTTGCCTTTTCTGGATTCATGCAGTATGAATTCATCAAATGAAATGTCGGGAATTCTCTTTCTGTAAATTCTCTGCCACATCTCCTCATCGATTTCTTCAATGGGCCCTTCCTGCTGTTTTGCAATAGTTATGGCATCCCGTGCCCTGAACCATAAAGGACCATAGACGACAAAATCGATATCCGAACTTTCATTCTGGAGACCTGCGAGCATAGAACCCGTAACTCCCATACTTGTCCTAGGGATTCCGGCCATATCAAGCACTTTTACGATTTCCCTCACGCGGCTATCGGAATTTACAAGTTCGGGAATCAAATCCGAAGGGCGAAGCACCTGTTTTACCTCGGATTCCGGAACGACATGGACATCCTGCACCCATTCCGGCCTGTGCTTCCTCATGAACTCGAAAGCCGGGCCAAAATCGTATTTTTTATATCTTTTCCCGTCTAATTCTCTTTCCCCATTTTCATCGGGGACATAGCGGAGTGTGGCCCGGATTCCATCGTTACGAAAATAGTCGGAAACCGCAAAAAGCCAGTTGTCTTTTGTGACAAGAAAATCCCTCAGGCGCGTTTTGAGCATTTTATACCATCCTGGAACTTATGTAAATATTTAAGAGTACTTGGATTTTAAGGAACCTTAACTGTCGGGCTTTATAATAATTTATAATAAATGGGAGGAAATGTATTGTACCATTCATGTATATAATTATCAGGTATTTTGCTTTTTGAACAAATGACTAACAAAATGGAATAATATATATCTGGAGTAACAGATACTGAAAGGATATATACCGAAGAAATCAAATAAACCACACTCAAATAAAATACCGTAAAATAAAGTATACTAAATAAAATATATTAAAATAATTCATATTAAATATTCCAAACCAGTAAACGGAATAAACTGCAGATGCAGAAAATCCGAGGTAATGCTTTTGAGAGATCACCCGAGTGCAAAAGCGCTTGAAGCCTGGCTTATACAGCTGAGACGCGAGTTTCACAGATATCCCGAACTCAGTTTTGAAGAATATGATACCCAGAAAAGAATCCTGAAAATTTTTGGAGAACTGGGAATAAAGGCCAGAAAAATTGCAGATACCGGCGTACTTGCAAGCATCCGGGGAACATTACCCGGACCCTGCATTGCCCTTCGCTCGGACACTGACGGGCTGCAGGTACAGGAAGAATTAACAGGTAGGAATAGCGACTATATTTCCAGAAAAGATGGAGTAATGCACGCCTGTGGACACGACGGACACATGGCAATGCTTTTTGGGGCTGCCAGACTTTTTCAGGAAAACAGGGATTTTCCAGGGGAGGTCCGTCTGATTTTCCAGCCTGCAGAAGAGATCCCTCCGGGTGGCTCGGAAAGGGTGATTTCCGAAGGAGGACTTGATGACGTGGATGCGGTTATGGGCATGCACATTTTTACGAATCACGAATCCGGAAGCGTGGGTTTTCGTCCAGGACCTTTCATGGCAAGCACCAACAGGTTCGAAGTTACCCTTAAAGGAAAAGGAGGCCACATTTCAAAGCCCGAAAGCTGCATTGACCCTGTACGGATGGCAACAGACTTTATAAGTAGTCTCTATCCTGCTCTGGAAAAGAAGCTTGAACCGGATAAATATGTCCTTGGAGTGGGAAGAATCCAGGGAGGAGCTCAGTTTAACAGGACTCCTGATAGTGTAGGAATTCTCGGAAGCTACCGGACTTTTGACAGGGAGACCACGGATATAATTGACAGGACGATAAAGGAGTGCCTGGACGAGGTAGTAATAAAATATATTAAACCCGGGGAAGAATTTTCAGGCTTCTCAGATTACGACCTTGATATCCTGCACGGCTATCCTGTCCTTATAAATGACCCCGTTTTCACAGATGCTGTGAATTCAAAGCTGCAAGAGAGTTTCCCGGAACTCACCATCTATCCTGAGATCGAAAAAACCTTTGCCGCCGAAGATTTCGCAAGTTATCTACAAAAAGTTCCAGGGATCTTTATTTCACTCGGTACCCGCAACCCGAAAAAAAAGATAGTAGAAATCAATCACTCATGTGCGTTTGATATTGATGAACAAATCTTAATCACCGGCACGGAGATTTTCTATACCATTTCCCTTGACTTTCTGAAAAATCCGGATAAATACCTCGATTCACAGAAATATTTTAACCCTAAAATATCAAGAAATAGCCTGAAAACACGCAGTTGAGGAAGCACAGGGACTTCTCGGCCCGGTTTACGGAGAGAACTAAATGATAATCCAGAGATACGACGATTCCAGAAAGGAAGAAGTCCATGATGTTGTCCTTGAAGTGCTGCTGGAACATGGCTTTGAATACGACAGACTTAAAGATGCCGACCTCAAGGACATAAACGATTATTACTTTGGAAGCGGAGGTACTTTTTTCGTAGGGATTTTTGAGGGTAAGGTTGTAGGAACGGCAGGCGTCCGAAAATTTGATGGGAACCTGTGCGAAATCAGGCGCATCTACCTTAAAAAAGCCTTCAGGAACAAAGGCAACGGAAAACAGCTTTTCAGAACTGCCCTGGATTTTGCTGAAAAAAACTGTTCAGGTGTCGTACTTAAAACCGATTCGACCCTTACGAAAGCGATAGACATGTACCTCAAACATGGCTTTACTTTCCAGAAAGAAGAAACAGGATACCTGTATTTTGAGAAAATATTCTAATACCCGAGTCCCGTTTCGGGAGGACCGCCCGAATTTCGCTTTGCTCAAGAGAGCTGAATTATAATCAAGATACTTAGAGCCTATCCGAAAAGTGGTTACCTGCTGTAACTTTTACCAAACAGGCAATATACAAAACCGGAACGGATACTCGGATATTATAGCTCTATTGTGACTTTTCAACATGCATTACTGACTTTTCGGATAGGCTCTTAGCTGAGCCAAGAGGGCTGATTTGTGGGACCGAAATTTTCGGTATGTCCCGTGTTTTTGTGGTTGAGCTGATCCCAAAACTCAAAATTACTTCTCTGAATCCTATATTCTGAACAGTTAATCGAGCTTCAGATTATGGAAAATAGTTCTGAAACTTTACCGATTTTTGGGAATAAAATTGGTTTTGGGATGAGCTCGATAAATGAATCTATCTGTAAAAGTACCCAATTTCTAACAAAGTACCCAATTTCTAACTGTTAGAAACTTTTGGCACAAAACATTTAAATAATATTTTATTAGTTATGGTGTGATTAATTCTGTAGAGTTCAGTGAAGTTTGCAAACCACCCCTAAATCCTGCATATCCGAAGGCAAAAAGGGATAACTATGCCTCTCTCACAAATTAATAAAAAACTAATACTTGTCTTATTTTTAGTCTTTGTCATTTCAGCATTATATATATTCTATCCACAAAATAAAGAAAAATATTCTGACACTTTTTTTGGTAATAATAACAATAGTTCAATAACCAACGTATACCCAGGAGATTCTATACAAAGCGCGATAAACAATATAAGTTCAGGTGGTACTGTTATTGTTTCCTCTGGATTATACAAAGAGAACTTGGTTATTGACAAACCTTTGAGTATAATATCAAAACCAGGAGAAACTAATTACACTATTGTCCAGGCTGCAGACCCAGAAGAAGATATATTTCATATAACTGCAAACAATGTAACGGTCAGTGGCTTCAATATAACTGGATCACAGGATAAATCTGGTATCTATTGTAGTGGTTCTGATAGCAACATAACGGGAAATAAATTAAGCTACAACATGTATGGCGCTTACATCAATAATTCAACTAGGAATACTCTAGATAATAATGAAGTGAATAACAATTCATTTGGAATTTATCTAAAGGCTTCTAATAATAACCAACTAAGTAGTAATAATGTCTCAGGTGTTGGAATATTTGTTGGATTTAATAATGAAGCATGGGGAATTTATTTAGAAGATTCAAATGACAACAAATTGATGAGTAATTCCATATCAGGATTATGGGAAGGTGTAAACCTTACTAATTCTTCTAACAATGAGCTAAATAATAACTCTATTTTAGATAACTATTTCAGCCTTAGCCTTGAAAATTCAAATAATAATAAAGTTTTAAATAATACTATTGTGAAACGTGGATACTCTTTTTCAGTCGCACTTGCTCATTCTCAAAATAATACCTTAAAAGATAACACTGCAGGTCCTAATACTGAAATTAAAGTAATCTATGGTTTTAACAGTACAAACAATACACTGGAAGGGGAACTTTATACATCAAACGAAAACCGAACCGGTGGTGTATTCAGAGTAAAATAATGTAAAAGTTTACCTATAAGTAAAGAAGTTATTTTTCTCAAAGGATTCCAATGGAGCTTGCTGCTCTCAGTGAATCATGTTGCTATCAAAGCCTTGCGCGTGTAGATGAGTATATGCAAAGTTGGAAATGAGTATATGCAAAGTTGGAAGTTACATCGAGCTGTATAAATTGACCGATAGAATTGTGGATGAGCTGGCCCCAAAACTAAAAATCGCTTCTATTAATCCCGTATTCCAAATGATTAACGAAGTTCCTGACCATGGAAAATAGTCATGAAACTTTACTAATTTAAAAATAAAATTGGTTTTGGGATAAGTCCCTTATTTAAATAGCCTTTATTTTTCCAGATAATTGCAGGAAACGCCTTCTCTTTTCTCAAGGGCCTGCAGGTATTCAAGAACAGCAAGCACATAGGCTGAGTGAGACCAGGCAAGTGGGAGAACTGACAGAGGCATGCCTCTGTCATCTATTTGTTCGGGCATGAGGCCTGTGGGATGGGCATGGGCTGCACACCAGTCAAGAAGTTCGAGAGCCCTGTCCAGGTTTCCGACTGCCGAATGCCACTGGGACAGCCAGAGAGTGCAGATAATCCAGCTGTTCATATAACCATAGTAATTATCGTGAAGATACCTGGCAATCCCTCCGGAGGGGCGCTTAAGTTCACGTTCAATAGCCTCCATTGTCTGCACAACTTTTGGGTCGTCCGGCGGGAGAATCCCGAAATACCAGACTGCAAATACCGAGGAGTCAAGTGCAGGGTCGTCGAGAGAACGCCTGAAACGCTTGAGTTTATCATCATAAAGTCTCTCCAGGATAGATTGTTTCATGCGGTCTGCAGCTTCTTTCCAGACATTTGCGCTGTCATAATCTCCAAGGGAACGGGAAAGTTCATATGCGCCGCTAAGGCCGGCATAGACGGTACAGGCGCTGTATGTATGCACGCCCTTTCGCTCTTCCCAGAGATCAAAGCTCGAAATTGGAAGGCCTGTTTCCCTGTTAATAGCTTTTACAAGGTAGTTAGCTGCGGGGATTACAAGCGTTCTGTAGTACCTTCCTGTGGTCCAAACACTCCTTGCAATCTCCCAGTTATTATAAAGGGCATACAGCGGAAGGCCTGTTTCATCGATCTGAATCATGGGTACCGGATGCCAGGTGCTCCCAAAATCCCCTGCAGGCGTGTACTTATGAAGAAAGTTGCCTCTGGGTGTGATTATTTTTGTAAAAAACTCAAATATTTCGGCACTCAGGTGGTGGTATCGCGCCCTGTCGAGCGCAAGGCAGACCCAGGCTGCGTCTCTGGGCCAGCAGTAGCTGTAAAGGTCTGCTCCGAATTGCTTTATATCCGAATCGCAGGATGCGATCACAGAACCGGTAATATCCATGTGGGCGACAACTGTAAGAAGGCTCCTGTAAAAACACTTTGAGACTATCTCCGGCAGCTGAGGCATCCGGACAAATTCCGGAAGTACGGCTACCCTTTCGGTAAATGAGTTCCAAAAATTGAAATTATGGTGGAAAAGGGCTCTTCGTCCTGCTTCCTTTACCCTTTTATGGACTTTGAGCACGTTGCAGTACTTTTTTCCCAAAACAATCCAGTAGTGTATCATTGTAGATTCTTCCGGTTGCAGTTCAGGGAGGGTCCAGCCAAGGGTGGAATCCACAGAGCCGTGAGCAACAGGATTTCCGCTAAGGGAAGCGTCATCTTCCATATCTCTCCAGGTGCCTTCAAGCCCCTTCCATTCCGCAGTCCCTACGGCATGCTGGTCAAAGGCAGGGTCGCTTGCGTGCAGGAAATAGCGGTCGCGCTTGTAATGGATAAGGGTACGTTTATCGATTACAGCTGTTTCTCCGATTTTAGTTTCAAGAATCCTGTAGTTCTGGTTTGAAAAAAGACGCAGATGCTTGGGCACACTTGAAGTGTTCCTGACTTCAAAAGTCCTGTAAAAAATATTTACCGAGGGGTGGACAGCTTCCCATACCGTGGTCCTGAGCCCGATGTCAGGGTTTTCGAAGACGGTTTCCCCTATATTTGAGATAGTTCTCCTGCAGGCTTCAGGCATTCCCGGATTATCGGTTTCTTCTCTTATTCCTTTCCCGCTGTCTTGTAAGGTTTCGAGAATACGGTTACAGAAATCCTTCTTAAACTCAGATTTATACCTCTGCCGGATTTTCCAGCTTTCAAACCAGCTGCAATAAAGGGAATCGAGGTCACATATGCCTGCCTTTATCGAGTTCCCATGATTCTCAAGCCCTACGTATGGGAAATAGACATCCCTTATAGTCCCTTTTTCATCTTCACAGATCAGGATTCTCCCATTTCCGAAAATAAGCGGCCTAATCCCGAATACCTCCTGCTTTCCGTTGAGTTTCCATTACCCCGCAATCAGTCGTCTATTTTAGGTATGAAGATTCAACCAATATTCTCGAAAAATAATAATTCCATCAGGTTTGAATCATCTGCTCGAATTTAGCTCATCATAAGAAATGAATTTATTGCCTCAAATATTTTAGGGAAAAAAGTTCGCTGAGAACTGAACTTTAGCCTTAAAAAAATCTTTCTTAAAGGCATATATAATAAATAAATAAATAAATAAATAAATAAATAAATAAATAAATATATTAATTTCTAAATTCTATTTAAATGGAGATGTGCCTCTATATAACGTTTTCAGTTGATGTAATTACATCTTTAGATCTGGCCAGTAAAACGACTTTAATTTCTTATTGAAGATATATTTAAATTTAATAATAAAGTTTATATTTTATTGCGTTATCTTAGTATATCGAGCTCATCCCAAAACTGTTTTATTCTCAATCGGCAAGAGTTCCAGAAATAATTTCCATGATCAGAAACCTTGATTGGTTATTCAGAATACGAAATTCAGAGAAGCAATTTTGAGTTTTGGGATGAGCTCTATCTTATAAAAACGAACTATTAAATAAAACTCACATACAGAGAATGCGTGTTTACAATGTCTGACGTGAAAAAAACATGCCCCACTTGCGGGAAAGAATTTTTCGTCCTTAAAAATGCTGAGGAAAAGGCAATTTATTGTACTCTGGCATGCATGGCAAAAGCTCAGGAGAAATTTGAATCCAGAGGTTTGGCCTTCCCAGGTCTTGGTTGAGCATTTTGTAAGGTAAAATATCCAAAATACGGAGAACACCCTTAAATAGGGAAACGTTTTCCAATCTTTTTTATTTGGAAATAACCAAATAATATCCTTTACTTTCCAGCGAGTTTTTTTGCGATTTGGGCTACGTGCCTGCCCTGATAGCGGGCCATTGCAAGTTCGTTTTCTGAAGGCTGGCGGCTTCCGTCCCCTCCTGCAATCGTTGAAGCTCCGTATGGGCTACCCCCTGTAATTTCATCCATCTTTCTCTGCCGATTTTCTGAGTACGGAAGCCCTACAATAATCATTCCGAGATGGAGCAGGGTAACATGAGTTGTCAGGATTGTGGATTCCTGGCCTCCATGCTGCGTTCCGCTGGAAGTGAAGACGCTTCCCACCTTTCCTACGAGAGCATCTCTACTCCATAGCCCTCCAAGACCGTCAAAAACTGTGCGCATCTGGGCAGTCATATTTCCGTAACGTGTAGGTGTCCCAAAAATAATGGCATCGGCTCCTGCAAGCACATCTTCATACATTCTTCTGGTCAGCACAGGGATATGGGCAAAAAGATTTTTTGTTTCGATTGCCCCCATTTTTTCCAGAACCTCATAAGGTAGAGTCTCAGGCACCTGATAAATTTCTACTTCAGCTCCTTCGACTTCTCTTGCTCCTTCAGCTATGGCTTCTGCCATCTTGTAAATGTGACCATGAATACTGTGGAATATCACGTTTATCTTAACCATTTAATTTCTCCTTTAAATCTGTTGAACTGTAAGAAACGATTCCAACCATACGTTAAATGGGTTTATAATCCCGGAAATCCCAGCTCCTTTCTTAAAAATAGTTTTCTGATGCCTTATATAGCTTATTAGCAAAAGTCAATTTTCTTTTCCCTGCTTCTGTATTCTTCATTCTATTTTCGGTTCTTCCGCAGACAGAACTTTAAAAGACAGATTTCCGAATTACTAATTCCTTATAAATTAGGCGTATCAAAATAGTTATTAGGCTATATGCTGTATAAGCCAAATATGCCCTCTCTTTCTATCGTAATGCCCTCAATGAATGAAGAAGAAACCATCCGAATTTGCATAGAGAAAGCTCAGTTTATATTCAAAAAATATGGTATAGAAGGGGAGATAATAGTTGCTGATAACTCTTCAGACAGGACTGCAGAGATTGCAGCATCAATGGGTGCAAGGGTAATAGGCCCGATAAAAGGGTACGGAAACGCCTACCTTAAAGGGCTTGCCGAAGCAAAAGGAGATTATATTGCTATTGCCGATGCAGACAATACGTATGATCTGCTTGAGCTTGACAGATTTCTTGATCCTCTTATGGCAGGAGAAGCGGATTTTATAATGGGCACTAGGCTTAAAGGAAATATCAAAAAAGGAGCTATGCCCTGGCTGCATCAATATATAGGCAATCCCTTCCTGACTGGAACGTTGAATTTTCTTTTCAAGACGAAAATTTCGGATGCTCACTGTGGGATGCGAGCTTTTACAAAAGAAGCCCTTGAAAAAATGAACCTTAAAACTTATGGCATGGAGCTTGCATCTGAAATGGTTATTGAAGCTGCAAAATGTGAACTGAGGATTAAAGAAGTTCCCATAACCTATTACTCACGCAGAGCTCCCTCCAAACTGCGCTCTTTTCATGATGGCTGGCGGCATATGAGGTTTATGATGTTATACCGTCCTCTGCCTTTTCTCCTTCTTCCGGGAGCTGTGGTTTTTATCCTTGGAGTCCTGATAACCGGTTCTCTCTTGATTAGCGCAAATGCGGCAGAGAGCAGGTTACACTCATTCATTTTAGGCTGTATGCTCCTGATTCTTGGAGGACAGACGTTATCTACTGGCGGCTATATGAAAACGTATGGCATTGTCCGAGGTGTATACCCTAAGGATAAAGGCAGTACTGCAAAATGGCTGAACTATCATTCCCTTGAAAAAGAATTACTTGTAGGTTCACTTATCCTGGGGGCAGGCCTGTTGCTCGGACTGAAAGTAGTGTACACCTGGATTAGCTCGGGGTACGGGTCTCTCTCGGAAGTGAAAAATGCAGTTATTTCAATGGTTTTTGCCTTTATAGGCCTCCAGATGATTTTCTCAGCAATTATCCTGAGCGTAATGCTCCTTGAAGTGGATACGGACTGGTAAGTGGTGCAATGAAAATCGCCTTCGTGTACGATGCTGTCTATCCCTGGGTCAAAGGCGGCGCAGAAATGCGCATTCATGAACTGGGAAAGCGGCTCTCTGCCAGGGGAAACGAAGTGCACATCTTCGGGGTCAAATGGTGGGAAGGAGAAGAAACTATTGAGTATGAAGGCATGACCTTGCACGGCGTCTGCAAAGCTCGAAATCTGTATGTAAACGGCAGACGCTCAATTTCCGAAGCGGTTATCTTTGCTGCAAAACTGTTCCCTGCATTAAGGAAAGAAAAATTTGACCTTATAGATGTAAGTGTATTTCCCTATTTTTCCTGTTTTACCGTAAAAGTGGTTTCAGTCCTGAAAAAGAACCCTTCAGTGTTTACCTGGCATGAAGTCTGGGACGATTACTGGTACGAATACATAGGAAGAGCAGGCTTTTTCGGAAAATTAGTCGAAAAACTGGTCTCAAAAATCTCGGACAAAAATATAGCGGTTTCCGACTGGACGAAAAAAAGGCTTGAAATCCTTGGGGTTCCTGAAAAGAATATCACAGTTATCCCTAACGGGATCGATTTTAATAGGATTTCGGAAATTGAACCAGAAGGAGGCCAGACTTCTGCAGGGCTTGAAAGCAAAATTTATGATATCATTTTTGCAGGACGGCTTATAAAGGAAAAAAACGTTGACGTTCTGATTAAAGCGGTGGCCCTCTTTAAAGCCAATTTTCCAGAAATAAGGTGCTGCATTGTAGGAGACGGTCCTGAAAGAGAAGTACTGGTGAGACTCGCAGGTGAACTCGGTGTTCGGGAGAATGTGGATTTTGCAGGTTTTCAGGAATATGAGGCACTGATAGCTAAGATAAAGACGTCAAAGGTGCTTGTGTTGCCTTCTTCAAGGGAAGGGTTCGGGATGGTTGTGATCGAGGCGTTTGCGTGCAGAGTGCCAGTAGTGACGGTAAGGGAGAGGTATAATGCGGCGCAGGGGCTTATTGAAGATTCCTGCGGGATTGTGGTGGAGCTAGGGGAGAAGGAAATTGCGGAAGGAATAGGAAAGATACTTGAAAATGGAAATTATTATGAGGAGATGGCTGCTTCTGCGTCTAAAAGAGCTGGAAAATATGAGTGGGATACGATATTTGAACAGCTTCTTTTGCAGTACATGGAAATAATAATATAATACATTGAAGAAAAAATTAGTTTTGATTTTTGTAGACAGCCGGGACGTACTTATGAAAATTTTACACCTTGCAAAAAAATATTATCCTATGATAGGAGGGGACGCTTATACTGTTAATTGTCTGAAAAAACAGCAAATAAGAATTGGGCATACAGTTTATATCTTAACTTCCAATTGTGATGAAATTGCTCGGGACGAAAAAGTTTTCAAATTCGGCCTGAAAGACAGCTCTTCAAATCTGGACAAAATTACACTTCAAAGGTTGATATCTCTAGCTTTTTTATTTTTCTGGGGCTTCAGGAAACTTAGAGAACTGAAACCCGACATCATCCATTCCCATTCCGCAGACATGGGTTTTTTTATTTCCTTTGCAGCCAGATTTTACAGGATACCGGTTGTCAGCACCTGCCACGGAATCAGTTTTGATGATAAACAATACTTTTTCTTGAAAAGATTGGCTGAAAAATTTTTCCTTAGATATTCTGGTTTTAAGAAGATCATAGTCGTGGATAAAAATGGACTTAAGATTCTGGAAAAAGCCGGAATAAAAAAAGGAATTTATGTGCCTAACGGGGTGGACATTCATAAATTTGAAAGGAAGCAAGAAAAAAAATCAGATGGAATGACAAGATTCCTGTTTGTAGGCAGGCTTGAAAAGCAAAAAGGTTTGGAGTACCTGATACACGCAGCAAACTTCCTGAAAGAGAAAAATGATTTTGAAATTATCCTCGCAGGTGATGGAGAAGAGGCAGAGAATCTCAAAAAGACTGCAATAGAATTTGAAGTCGAATACATAGTCAAATTCACCGGAAAACTCAGCGAACATGCCCTCATTGAGCAGTACATGAGGTGTGATATTTTCGTATTACCTTCTTTATGGGAAGGACTCCCGCTGACATTGTTGGAAGCTGCAGCTGCCGGATTGCCAATAATAGCTACTGAGGTAGGAGGCATACCTTCCGTTTTTGCTCATGGAGAAAATGCGCTGCTTGTGAAGGCTCAAAATAGCAGGGAACTGGCAGGGAAAATGCAGAAACTTATGGGTGATAAAGAACTCCAGAAAACACTGAGTACCAGTGCCAGAAAGCTTGCAGAAAAATATTCATGGGAAAATTCAGCAAAGCAATTAGAAACTGTTTATAAAAAATACATTGAGTGGGATTAATACCGCCCTGAAGCGGTAAATTTACGTTTTAGGGAAAGGGGAAGCAGATCAAAATGCAAGCCCAGCCAGAAACCTATTGCTTCTACGAAATGCCTTACAAAGGCTTCTGGAATCCACTTAACAATCTCTTTCGGCTTGTATGCATGACCCAGCATAAACCGCAGATCCAAAAATATGACAACCGCAACAAAGAATGGGATCAAAGGCAAATACACATTATTTCTGTTTTTGAATATTTTTATATGTGCTGTACCGGCATCAAAGTATTTTTTAAATAAAACTTCCAGAGAGTTGTTGTGTGAATGAATGACAATCGAATCAGGGTCATAAACAATCTTGTAGCCGGCTTCAAGAACCTCCTTTGACCAGGCCTGATCTTCAGTCTGAACCAGCGTATCATCAAAAGGAAATTTATCCCAGATGTCTTTTAGGAGGCAAGAGCTTGTATTGGAAAAAAATATGAGTTTTTTGTAGTTTTGATAGTCCCGAACACTCTTTACTTCCTTTGTGGGGCCCCATCCGGTTAAGATATAGCGAGCCTCAAATGGATCGCAATCCGGTCGGGGAATATTTCGACTGTATACCCCTGCAACACCCTCATCTTTAAAATTTCGGATTAAGTTTTCAAGCCATTTTTCATTAAGGGGAATGGCATCCTGGGTTAAATAAATGAGATACTTTCCTTTTGCAATTCTGGCCCCTAAATTTCTGGTTTTGCCGTGCCCGAAGTCTTCTACTTTAATGTTAAAAAGTTTCACAGGGAAAGTACTAACAATTTCCAGCGTCCGGTCTGTTGAAGCTGAATCAATAACTATCACTTCAAAATTCGTATAGTTTTGTGCATATACATGTTCCAGGCATTCCCGGAGAGTACTTTCTCCGTTTCGAGTTAAAATGATTAGTGAAGCTTCTGGATCGGACATTTTAAAAGTACCTATATATATTTTAAGAATACATATCTGACATTTTTAAGAATACATATCTGATATTTTTAAGAATACTTATCTGATATTTTTAAGAATACATATCTAAGATTATAAGAGTACCTGATGCTGTTCACAGTATATAAGTGTAGATATATCGAACAATATAATCCTCTAAAAGGTAATTAAACCTATAAAAGGTAATTTATAATACTATTAGCCCCTTGCTTTTACCGTAGAAGATAAATATATCAAAATGTGTAGAAGATTAAATTATTATAGATATATAGTCTGAAACAGATGAAGCGGTATTGGGATCTTTTGAAGCCTTCTCAGGCAGTAGTAAAAGGCTCTCCATGATCGAATCTAATTATCCTTCATTAAACAAGTGATAAAAATGAAAAATATCGAAGGAGTAAAGCTGAAAAACCTAAAGGTCATCCCGGATGAAAGAGGATGGCTTATGGAAATATTGCGCTGCGATGAAGAAATCTTCGACAAATTTGGGCAGGTTTACATAACCACTGCGTATCCGGGAGTCGTCAAAGGCTGGCATTATCATAAGATTCAGACTGACAATTTTACATGTATCCGTGGTATGATGAAGGTCGTACTCTACGATTCAAGAGAAGATTCTCCTACATATGGAAATATTATGGAACTTTTTGTAGGGGAGAAGAATCCTTTACTTGTCAGTGTACCTCCATTTGTGTACCACGGCTTTAAGGGGATTGGAACCGAAACAGCATATTTCCTGAGTGTTCCAACCGAACCTTATAACTATTCCGAGCCTGATGAATACAGGCTTCCTCCTGATACTGACCAGATTCCTTATGATTGGGGACTTACCCCCGGCTTGAAACACGGATGAAAAGAAAGGACGTGAGATCTTGAAACTCCTAGTTACGGGTGGCTGTGGCTTTATCGGAAGCAATTTTATCCTTCATATAATGAAAAAATATCCAGATTATAAAATAGTTAACCTGGATAAACTCACTTATGCAGGAAATCCGGACAACCTCAAAGAGATTGAAAACAACCCAAACTATTCTTTTGTAAAGGGGGATATTTGCGACCCCTCTTTAGTACATAAAGTTATGAACAATGTGGATCATGTAGTTCATTTTGCAGCGGAAAGCCACGTAGATCGTTCAATTGAAGACGGATCTGTTTTTGTAAAAACCAATGTTCTGGGTACTCATACACTTCTTCAAAGTGCACTGGAATGCAAAATCAAAAGGTTCATTCATATTTCTACCGATGAAGTGTACGGAAGCATAGAATCGGGCTCATTCAAAGAGACAGATATTCTAACCCCTTCAAGCCCCTATTCTTCAAGCAAGGCCGGGTCTGACCTGCTCGCCCAATCATATTACATAACCTACGGACTCCCTGTTATTATCACAAGATGCACCAACAACTTCGGTCCCTATCAATACCCCGAAAAACTTATACCTCTTTTTACCACAAACCTCCTTGAGAACAGGAAGGTTCCTATCTACGGCACCGGTACGAACATACGCGATTGGATCTACGTACTCGACCACTGCAAAGCCGTAGATTTCATCCTCCACTCCGGCATTGACGGCGAGATTTATAATGTGGGCGGAGGGAATGAAAAAACCAATATTGAAATTACACGTAAAATCCTCGAATTACTTGGAAAAGACGAGTCTATGATAGAGTACGTAAAAGACCGCCAAGGCCACGATTTCAGGTATTCTCTGGACTGCTCCAAATTAAAGGAATTCGGCTGGGAGCCGGAATATTCATTCGAGGAAGCTCTTGAGGAAACCGTAAAATGGTATATTGAGAACAAACGGTGGTGGGAGAAATTAAAACACTGATCCTTGGGGCAGGGGGAATGCTGGGAAAGGAACTTTGTAAGGTCTTTCCCGATGCTATAAAATTTACACGCTCAGAGCTTGACATCACCGATGAAGCGGAGGTTCGCTTAACAATCGAAAAAATAAAGCCAGATGTTGTGATTAACGCTGCAGCGTATACCAATGTGGACGGATGTGAAGACAATAAGGAACTTGCATTTAAGATCAACGGCAGAGCTCTTGAATACATTTCAAGGGGCTGTTCAAATGCAGGAGCAACCCTTGTGCATTACAGTACTGATTATGTTTTCGATGGCTCAAGAAAAGAATATTTTGAATCCGACGAAACGAATCCTATGAATGTCTATGGCCAGTCGAAGCTTCTGGGAGAAAAAAATATAATTGAGAACATGAAAGATTACCGGATAATAAGGACTTCCTGGCTCTTTGGCCTGCAAGGCAAAAACTTTGTTGAAACAATGCTCAGGTTGTCTGAAGAGATGGATACTGTAAGAGTAGTAAATGACCAGTTCGGAAAGCCAACTTATGCTGCAGACCTTGCCCTTAAAACCGATGAAATCATCAAACTCCCACCCGGAATTTACCATATCACAAACGAAGGTACATGTTCCTGGTATGAATTTGCAGAGGCAATAATAGGAAATGTTGCCCCCTGTTCAACGGATGAATTCCCAAGAAAGGCAAAACGCCCTAAATATTCGGTTCTTGTTAACACCAAAACAGAACCCATGAGGCACTGGAAAGAAGCCCTTAAAGCATATCTGAAGGAGAGATCAACAACATGAAAGGAGTTATTCTAGCAGGTGGGACAGGCAGTCGGCTCTACCCCCTGACCAAAGTGACGAACAAGCATCTTTTACCCGTCTATGACAAGCCAATGATTTATTACCCATTGAAGACCCTCATCAGTGCCGGAATCAAAGATATAATGATCGTTTCAGGTAGGGGTCATGCCGGGCATTTCCTTGAACTTTTGGGGTCGGGCTCGAAATTTGGGGTTCACTTTACCTTCGAAATCCAGGAAGAAGCCGGAGGGATCGCTCAGGCCCTTTCCTTTGCAGAAGATTTTGTAGATGGGGACAATGTAACAGTTATCCTGGGAGATAATATTTTTCAGGATAATATCAAAGAAGATGTCTCGGCTTTCTCGAGTGGCGCAAAGATTCTCCTAAAAGAGGTCACCGACGCCCACAGGTTTGGGGTTGCAGAGCTGGACGGAAACAGGGTAATTGGTATCGAAGAAAAACCTAAAAACCCGAAGAGCAATTTTGCAGTTACAGGATTATATATATACGATTGTGA
This sequence comes from Methanosarcina baikalica, assembly GCF_031461075.1. Taxonomy (NCBI): domain Archaea; kingdom Methanobacteriati; phylum Methanobacteriota; class Methanomicrobia; order Methanosarcinales; family Methanosarcinaceae; genus Methanosarcina; species Methanosarcina baikalica. The sequence goes on from NZ_JAVKPK010000008.1 coordinate 61,549, forward strand.
AGTTTTCAATGCCATAAAGACCCTCAGGCCTTCGGGAAGAGGTGAACTTGAGATTACGGATGTGAACAATTATTATATAAATAAGGACACGATGGGATACAGAATTCTTGATGGATTCTGGAGCGATGCCGGTACTTTTGAGTCCCTATTCCGGGCAAGTGAACTGGTTAGAAACCTGCATACAATCACGGAAAAATGAGTATGTACCTATTTGAATATAGTGAATTAATCAAGAATCTAGTGATAAGCGATCTTAAAGTTAAGTACCAGAGTTCTGCTCTCGGTTTTGCCTGGTCGATGTTAAACCCATTGCTTATGATGCTGGTTTTATACCTGGTATTTAGCAATCTTTTCAAGATTGAACAGGAACACTTCGATCTTTACCTTTTAATTGGGATCATAGCCTGGCGTTTTCTGGCAAATGGAACTATGACCGCTATGACCTCGATCGTCGGGAAACCTAGCCTTGTAACTAAAATCTACATTCCACGCGAAGTTCTCACTTTCAGCATGGCAATGTCGGCTTTTATAAGTTCGATTCTGGAATTCGCAGTATTGATTCCATTATTGTTAATATTGGGAGCTTCACTTTCACTTGCAATCCTGTTGTTCCCTTTAATTCATGTATTATATTTCTTAATAGTATATGGAATCAGTCTTGCGCTTTCATCTCTGTATGTATATTTTCGGGACTTGAACCAGATATGGGACATAGTCCTCCAGGTAGGTTTTTATGCTGCTCCTGTTATATACCCTCTATCTACTGTACCTGAAAAATATATGTTTTATTACATGCTGAGTCCGATTACTCGATTAATGATGATGTATAGGGACGTATTGTTGTACGGTACTGTTCCAAATATATCTGATTTCATATTTGTTGCCGGATTCGGGTTGATCTGTTTAGCATTTGGATCCATGATGTTCAGGAAATTATCCCCCAGATTCGCAGAGGAGGTGTAAAGCATGTTCAAAACCGACAACAATGGCAGATCTGAATCTGAAAAGCCATGTGCAATAGAAGTTAATGGTGTGTCCAAATGCTTCAGAATTCCTCACGAAAAAAGAGTTACAGTATATGATAACATAATCGGAAAAATCACAGGCAAATCATACACTTACGAAGTTTTCGAAGCTTTAAATGATGTCACTTTTAGCGTAAAAGAAGGGGAAACCTTCGGAATTATCGGGGAAAATGGATCCGGAAAAAGTACGATTCTTAAAATTATTTCAAAAGTCTTTGTGGCAGATACAGGTTCTGTTAAGGTAAAAGGAAAAATAGCACCTTTTCTGGAATTGGGTGTTGGGTTTCAACCAGAACTCACAGCCGTTGAAAATGTATATCTTTACGGCGCAATAATGGGCATGAACCGCGCAGAAATGGATGCTAAACTTGATTCAATTTTTGAATTTGCAGAATTGGATAGATTCAGGGATACAAAATTAAAAAATTATTCTTCGGGAATGTATGCGAGATTGGCTTTTGCAACAGCAATATCTGTTGATCCAGATGTTCTTTTGCTTGATGAAGTTCTAGCAGTTGGAGATCAAGCTTTTCAAGCGAAATGCCGCTACAAGATAAATGAGTACAAACGAAATGGAAAAACGATTGTCTTTGTATCCCATTCGATAGAAGCGGTCAAAGAAATATGTGATAATTGTTTGATGCTCAGCAATGGAAATGTGGTATCAATCGGACCCACCGAAAATGTCATAAGTGACTATCTGAATGCTGTAAATAAAAAAGAAGTCGAGAGGCTATTGAACCAGTACGAAAACACGAAAGATGCTATTGAAAAAGATAATGTGGACCCTTCAATTAACTGGGGTTCAAAGGAAGCAAAGATTGTAGATATTAAGTTTTTTAACAACCATAGTGAATCTTATATCTTTCAAACCGGACAGAAATTTATTGCAAGGATTAAGTATAAAACCAATCAACGAATTGAGAAACCGGTTTTTGGAGTCGCCATATATAAAGACAACGTTCACATTACAGGCCCGAATACCAAACTTTGTAAAATGGATATTGATTTTATAGACGGTGAAGGTGAAATTGATTTTATAGTTGACAAATTACCTTTATTAGACGGGCCCTATAAATTCTCTGCAGCTATATATGACGATTCATGCCAGCACCCGTATGACCATCAGCATTGTGCACATGGATTCGAAATAAAAAATCTATCCGCTAAAAACTATGGGTTATTCGATATACAGGGGCAGTGGCTTTCAAAATGAATTCTGACTTTGACTTGATGGACCTTCCGTTTGATCAATATACAAGAAACTACATTATAAAAAAAATAATAGACTCCATCCGAGATAATTGTAATAACTCCTTTAAGATACTGGATGCTGGTGGTAGGAATGGAAATTTATCTTCTTTTTTACATGACGATGAAATACACATAATTGACATAAGACCAGGTACTGAAAGCAACTACGTAATCGGAGATGTTACAAAAGCTCCTTATAAGGATAGCTCTTTTGATATTGTAGTTTCTTCCGATGTATACGAACATGTGCCAGCAAGTGAAAGAGAATATTTTTTATCAGAATTACTTCGAGTCAGCAAAAATTTTGTGATTCTTGGAGCTCCTTTTGATTCAAAAGATGTTAAAGACGCCGAAATGAAAGCGTGCAATTATTTTAAAAAAATAACTGGAGAACCACATCCCTGGCTCCTAGAGCATATTGAAAATGGATTACCTTCCAATGAGAAATTAGAAAATTTCTTGGAAGACAACGATTTTAGTTATTTAACGATTAAAACAAACAATATTTCAAACTGGTTTTTGATGCAGCTTTTGATTTTTTATACTTCAAAATATACAAATTTCATGGAAAATGTAAACAAAGTACATAGATATTATAATGAGAATTTTTTAGATCTTGGGGACCTGTTAGAACCTTCATATAGAACTATATACCTGATCAGTAAAAATTTGGAGTTTCCTGAACTTGATTTGAAGTATAAACGTGATAAAGACCTTTCAAAATATCGTACATTAGAGAGGTTAATTTTTGAAATTATTGAAGATTCGATATCCAAATCCACTAATTTAACTGCTGAACTCAGCAAAGAAATCCAGAACAAAGACTCGTATATACAGGGACTGAACAATTTTATTAATGAATTTAAACAAGAAATCCAGAACAAAGACTCGTATATACAGGGACTGGATAATAATATTAATGAATTTAAACAAGAAATCCAGAACAAAGACTCGTATATACAACAGGTAAGTACCTCTGTGGAAGAACTTAGAAAAGAAATTCAATACAAAGATGATTTAATTCAATACAAAGATGATTTAATTCAATACAAAGATGATTTAATTATTCAAAATAGAAAAGAACTAAATGACATCTATGAAACTGTTCCCTGGAAAATTTATACGAAATGTCAAAGAGTAGTAAATGTATTATTCCCACCCAATACAAAAAGAAGACAGACATTTGATATTGGAGTCCTTGGAATTCAGATGCTTAATAAACAAGGTCCCGGAGAATTCTTCCATCAGATAAAATGTCGACTCGATAAAAAACATCGAAAATATTCTGTCCCTGTTATTGAGACAGATTTTATCTCGTCTGATATTACGAATTCACCTAAAGTTGCTTTGCCTCTTCTAGAAACTTTAAAGGGAAAATTCACTTTCCCCACTAATAACTTAAATGAGCTTAAATTCTTTACAGCCACCTATAAAAGAATAAATTCAGACCTTGAACTTCATATAATAAACGATTCCATGAAAATTATAAGGAAGTCAAAGGTAAAAGGATACGAAGTTCTGGATAATGACTATACCTCTTTCAAATTTAAACCAATAAAATATAGCGGAGGGAAGGTATTTTCATTTGAATTGGTGTCAAAAGGTGACCCCTCTGCAGCAATATGGTATAATGATTCTGGAGACTTGCAAGAATTAGTACTATTTTATGGCGATAAAACATTAAATGGAAATATTGGTTTTCAGGCATGCTCTAATCTTGAGATAGAAGAGGAATATGATCTCTGGATACTAAAGAACAATTTAACTATCTCAAAACAAGAGCAACATAAAGTAAAAATAAAAGAATTTGTTTTTAAACCTAAAATCAGCTTAATAATGCCAGTTTATAATGTAGATAAAGTTTGGCTCGAAAAGGCTATCGATTCAGTTAGAAACCAGTTATATGAAAACTGGGAATTATGTATAGCAGACGATGCTTCCACAAAAGAGCATATCAAACCTACTTTAGAAAAATATTTAAAAGAAGATGACCGAATTAAAATAAAATATTTAAGCAATAATCTGGGCATTTCGGGAGCATCAAATGAAGCCATATCCTTAGCTACTGGTGAATTTATAGGACTGCTTGATAACGATGATGAATTAAGCATTGATGCCCTCTACGAAGTTGTAAAATTGCTGAATAAAAAACCTAAAACAGATCTGGTATATAGTGATGAAGACAAAATCACTATGGAAGGAAAACGTTGCAATCCTTTTTTTAAACCGGATTGGTCTCCAGATTTACTCTTGACAGTGAATTATATTTGTCATTTTACTGTGATAAGAACGAAATTGGTAGAAGAAGTAGGCAGATTTAAAATTGGTTTTGAGGGAAGTCAGGATTACGACTTATTCCTAAGAGTCACAGAGAAAACTAATAATATTGAACACATACAAAAAATATTGTATCACTGGCGAATGATACCAAGTTCAACTGCCTCAAATATCAACGTCAAAGACAACGCACACACGAATGGGGTAAAGGCATTACAAAATCACTTAATACGCCAAAATATAGAAGGAAATGTAGCAAATAGTCTGAATAGAACTAATTATAGAATAGAATATGTAATTAAAGAAAACTCTTTAGTTTCAATTATAATTCCTTTTAAAGACAAGGTAGATTATTTAAAGAGATGTATTAACAGTATTACAAAATATACAAAAGAAACCAGATATGAAATTCTATTAGTATCAAATAATAGCAAAGAAAAAGAAACTTTTGAGTATCTGGACTCTTTAAAAAAACATCAGCATATAAAGATAATAAAATATGATTATCCTTTTAACTTCGCTGCCATTAACAACTTTGCTGCAAAAAAATCCAGTGGTAGCTATCTTTTGTTTTTAAATAATGACACTGAAGTCATAACCGAGAATTGGCTCCATTATCTATTAATGAATGCCCAACGAAAAGAAATCGGTTGTGTTGGTGCTAAACTTCTATATCCCGATGGTACGATTCAGCATGCTGGCGTAGTATTGGGATTGACAGGAATGGCAGGTCATGTTTTTGCTAGATTACCTGAAAACCAATGGACTAACTTTGGTTTGGACTCGTGGTCTAGAAATTACCTTGCAGTTACTGCAGCATGTTTAATGATCAGCAAAGAAAAATTTAATCAAGTCAGAGGTTTCGATGAAAATTTCACAATTTGTGGAAATGATATTGACTTATGCTTAAGGGTTTATAGACAAGGGTATAGGAATCTTTACATTCCAAATGTGAGACTATATCATTTTGAATCGATCTCAAGAGGAAAAGAAATCCCAGTTGGAGATTTCCAAGAATCCTGGAAGTCATATAAACATTATTTAGAAATAGGGGATCCATTCTACAATCCAAACTTAACATTGGAAAATACATCGTGTAGCCTTAATAAGTATTCCAAGCTCAATTTTGAAGTCAATGTTAAACAAATTCAAAATGTTTTGTTAGAAATGGGTTGTAAAATTGAAAGAAAATGAGATTAAATCATATCCAATATACTCTCAGGCTTTAAAATTTGAAATTTTTTTATTCGAAAATAGAGATACTGTAATCTAAGGAATTCCAAAAAATAGCTCTGAAAGGGGTATATATAGAAAAGACCTTGTGTTTTGATAATATGATAAATAAGGCTAGAAAAATATATAACATTTATAAAAGTTCAGGATTAATTGAAGTTCTATATAACATCATTTTGAAAATAAAAGAAGAAGACAACAAAAAGTGTGCAGAAAGCAATAAATGTGTCGATAGTAGTTTATATTCAATACCTGAAATAACTCCTCTTGTACCAAAAGAAACAGATTTCAAAGGTAAAAGGTTGAACCTCCTCATACCTTCACTAGAAAAAGAACATATTTTTGGTGGAATCTCTACAGCTTTGAATTTATTTGAATATATGGTCAAAAATTACGAGTTCCAAAGAATTATTGTAACAGATAGCAAAGTAGATAATATAGATCTAGAACATTTTAAAGAATATATTATTGACAATAAATCAGATAAGAATTTGGCTAAATTGATTTGTCCGATGGCCGATCGTTTTGGTAAAAAGTTAGATGTAGGTGAAAGTGATTATTTTGTTGCAACTGGATGGTGGACGGCATATATCCTGCAATCTATTCTCGAATGGCAACATAAGACATACGATATAGAACCAGCATTTTACTATATAATCCAGGACTTCGAACCAGGATTTTATCAATGGTCTAGCAGATATTCCCTGGCAGAAAGTACCTACAAAAGTAAATTTAAAACTAAAGCTATTTTTAATACCAAGATATTATATGATTTTTTTATTGAAAAAGGTTATTCATTTTATCAACAAGCATATTTTAATCCTCCATTAAACAAGTCTTTGGCTAGCAGGGCATCGTTAGCTTCAAAGCAAATAAGGAACGAACCATTTAAAATATTAGTTTACGGACGTCCGGGTGTAGGAAGAAATTGTTTTGAGATATGTATTGAAAGTTTACAAAAATTTGCCTCCGAATATGAAAATTTACATAAATGGGAATTTTACTCAGTTGGAGAAAAACATCAAGATATAATGTTGAGTCCAGATTGTAAATTAATATCTCTAGGAAAACTTTCTTTGGATCAATATCAGAATATCCTTGAAAGTTCTTCCGTAGGACTCTCTTTAATGGTCTCACCACACCCAAGTTATCCACCGATAGAAATGGCATTTTATGGATTATCTGTTATAACGAACGGATATGAAAATAAGAACCTATCAAATTTCTTTAGTAACGTGCGTTCTTTGGAGAAACTGACCCCAAATGATATAGTGGAGGCTTTGAATCAGGCTTGTCGTGAGGTAGAGAAAAAAAACGGAGCACCCTCAGACTGTAAAAATAGTTATTTGGCAGATGAATCGTGGGAAAAAGCTTTTACTTCATTAGAATATATTTTGGAAGATAAATAATGGCCTAAAAGCTTATAGAAACAGGCTATCTCAAGAATCATGCAATTCTTTAATTGTGCAAAATCTTTAGAAGCCTTAGAGCCTGTCTGAATATTATATCCCACTTTCCGCAGATGTACACAAAAATGCCACCTATTTTTCTCAATACGGCAGCAGGTTAAAAACTGAATTCATATTTGATGAGATAATAATAAGGCAAATCGGCAAATAAATTCTACATCTGTATAAGTCTGCGGAATGTAGGTGTAAAAGTTCAATTTAGGGGATTTCTACATAGCCCAAAAAAATAAGATTGAGATTTTGAACCCTTATCATTTATCCTATATTCGGCAGGTCGACATTTAATTTTCAATAATTTTTGTTGATGGCGATTTTGAAATGATGCTCCATAATTGTGTGCAGTTGTTAGGTTTACATATGACCAATTATTAATTTTTCATACAAAACTTCAATGAAAAAATGATTCAGTACTCATATATGTCGTGGGAGTTGAGCCACACGTTAACCAACTTTAAACCTAATATATAATTAGCTAATATTCAAAAAAAGCATCAGAAAAAATATTTTCATTTCTAATGTCGACCTGCCGAAAGCAGGATTTATTGTTCATTCTCAATTACCTTTTCTTTCGTTAATGCAGAATACAGCTAGCAGGCTAACAACTCCGTAAATTATTTCGAAGCCATGAGCTTTTTTGCTTTCCTTTGCAGGAGTTGTTGCAGCTTTTTTCTGCTCCGGTATCTGTTCAATATTTGCTTCTGCAGTTCCATCTTTCTGTCTGAAGACCTGCGTGTTGTTCTCAGACTGCGTTATATTCCCGGCTGCATTCGTATTATCAGTTGAGTTGCTGGCATTACTACCTCTTACGACAATAGCCTTTCCTTCGCTGTCGCCGTTTCCACTTCTGTGGCCACTTCCTTCACTGCTTCCTTCGCCTACAGGAAGTATTTGTTGTGCTGGATCAGGACCAATAAATTGCCCGAAGGCGAAAGGCATTCCCCCAACATTAATTGTATCTGTAACGGTATTTGTAGTTGTGTTAATTATAGAAACAGTTCCATCGCCATTATTTGCCACATATACCTTTGAACCATCCGGTGTAACTGCAACTCCAAAAGGATTGGTCCCTACGTTCACTGTATCTATAACAGTGTTTGTTGCTGTGTCAATTACAGAGGTATTATTGCTTCCATAGTTCGTCACATATACTTTTTTTCCGTCCGGTGACGCTGCAACTCCCCATGGTTGGATTCCTACATTCACTGTGTTTATAACAGTGTCTGTGACTGTATTAATTACAGAGACAGTTTCATTGTCAGTATTCGTCACAAATGCCTTTGCTCCATCTGGGGTGACCGTAACTCCGCGAGGATGATATCCTACATTCACCCAGGCTGTGAAACTGTTTGTAGCTATGTCAATTACTGATACAGTGCTAGAGCGCAAGTTCGTTACATATGCCTTTGTTCCCGCTGGATTGACTGCAACTCCTATAGGCCATACGTTTACATTTAATGTGGCAGTAATACTATTTGTCGTTGTATTAATTACGTCTATTCTGTTGTTGGCAGGGTCTGTTACATATGCCTTTTTTCCATCCGGTGTAACTGCAACTCCCTGAGGAGCGCCTCCTATATTAACTGTATTTGTAACAGTGTTTGTAGCTGTATTAATTACAGAAAAGATGCCATTACCTATCAAATATACCTTTGTTCCCGCTGGATTGACTGCAACTCCCATGGGATGAAATCCTACATCTATCGTATCTGTAACGTTGTTGTTTGCTGTGTCAATTATAGAGATATTGTTGTTATTCCCGTCAATATATGCGTACGGAACTGCACCTGCGCTACTTGTCAACATCACAAATGACATAGTAACTATTACTAAAACGGTTGTAAGTTTATGCCCTACACTTTTTTCACTAGAGACTCTTTTCTTCATTTAAATCGCCCTGAGTAATACACAAATAATTTTATTTTTACTCCCCTGAATTAAGCTCTTAGAGCGTGTCTTAAAATTAAATTCGGTTCTATAATTGGGATACGGACTTACACACTTGGACTGAAAAGCAGTAGCATTAAGCCGTTAAATGTCTAAAGTGTAATTTTAAACAATGATGGCTATTACATTTGATTTTATATATCGAGTACGTAAGTCCTACGGGATAAAATACTATCTTAAAGTCAATGTGCACCTTAATTATGGAAAAAATTTATGGCATGAATTTTAAAGTTGACATTCTTCATTATCCAATTGTATAAACAGTTCAAATTTTAAGACAGTCTCTTAGACGATTTTTATATTTTTTTATTTTCCACTTTACTTTATTACTACGTTAACTTCTGAGAAAATACTAACAATATAAATAATTTTAAAAGCTTTAAATATTTTCCTGGAAAATCTCGGCCTCTAATTTTCTAATAAAAAGCCAATTCTATAATTCAAAATTGAATCTTTGAATTTTCAAATCCTTAATGATTAATCAATTTCCAGACTGTGAAAGTAATTCTGGTGCTCTTATTAATAGAAAATAAAGCTGGTTATGCGACAAGCTAATTAGTAAAAAAACTTAAGAAATTCAAATCGATCATGCTGTTAATATAAGAATAGACAAACTAGTGTCCTGGCAACTTAATTATAGGGTATTAATATTTAAACAAGTCCTCATCCATAGTCCCTTTCTTAATTATGATGACTC
>NZ_JAVKPK010000080.1:0-14930 GCF_031461075.1 Methanosarcina baikalica
CCCAGGTTTCCATCTTAATTTATTTTTGCTCTTCGTTGTTTTGTATGGATTGAAAATAATTGCTTAATTAGAAAGTTGTCAGGCCAAGAGAAATATCGAGCTTGATCTAGGACATGGACGAAATTACCCACTCGAAACAGCGAAGAGCTATAAAATTTATAGTTACTATTATTTGTGCCATAACATCAGTAAATAATTAGAAATCTTGTGTAGTAAGGTTACATTTACTTAATCACCATATTTTATAACTGAGTCTAAATAATTGCAAAAACTATGCAGAGGAGTCTAATTTTGGCAACATGCCGATTACAGATATAATTATTTCGATGAGTAAATAAGATGGAAAAGGCATATTGTGGAACATGTGATACAGATGCAGAGATTCATCCGATAGCAGAAATTTACCCTGAATGTGGCATAGAAAAAACCAAAAGTAAAAGAAAAAGTCCTATGATTGCCGCGTTATTATCTTGCATAGTTCCGGGACTCGGCCAAGTATATGCAGGTGATCTGTATAGAGGACTTGCAATAATTGCTTTACTGGGATTGAGCTTCTGTTTGATGGCTCTTATTATTGGATTTTTCACATTTTTTGGTACCTGGCTATTTGCAGTAGCAGACGCATACAAGATGGCAAAAAAACAAAACGATAAAATCGGGTCTTGTTCGTGAGTTCTTTATTAAATCTGAAAAACCGGATACATTTTCCAAGTTTGAGAAAAATGTAGAGATTCTTATGTGGGTGTTTTTCAATACTTACCCCCATTACCCTTATTGGACGGCACGAAAAAATGTGCTCCTATAAACTTAAGAAGATACTTCCATAGTGTGTTTTCCTCATTTACTAAAGAAGGCCCAATAATCCTTAAAAAGGATCATTTTTTATGGGCCCCCTATAAGGTTGAGCATTGATTGTGATCACTCGTTCATTTTCTGATATTCTGATAGCAGATTCTGATAGAACTGATCATCCGGGTTTTCCTTGATCAACTCGTTAAGGGCCTGCTTGTACACAGTACTATCGATATGGTCTTCAATCTTGACATCCGTATCGATGTACCCGCTGTCCTTCATCATCTGATAGTATTCCTTTACACCATTTGTATTAGGATCAGGTGATGCATAGAAGTAATTACTCCATGTTGACTGGCGGATTGCCTCTTTGTCAATATTGACATATTTCTGAATGTCATCGACTGACTCATTTTGATTTTCGCTGAAAAACTTGTATGCCTTGATCAATCCTTTCTCAAACTTCACATAAGTATCTCTGTCTTCATTCAGGGTCTCGGTCTTCAGCGCAATTCTGCAGCATGGATGGTTATCGTAGTATTGATATGAATATGAAGCTATAGCCAGCCCCTGCTTTTGTGCGAGTATCTCATATGGGATCCATATTATTCCACCATCGGCTTTTCCAGTCTTAACCGCCTCTAACACCGCATTGGGTGAACCTAATTCAAGGAAAGTCACATCCTTTTTCCAGTCTATGCCTGCTTTTTTCAGTGCAGCTTTGTAGATCAGGTCTCCATTGGACATGGCGATTGTCGCAATTTTTTTACCCTTCCAATTGTTGAGGTCTGCGAGATCCTTTGCATTCTCGGGGTCAGCCACCAGAAACTGGCCTTCGCTCATCAGGCCGCCGATAATTGTAATATCCGCTCCTTGCGCAATGTAAGTTGCAGGATCGGACGTTCCAGCTCCCACTGTATCGAGCTTGTTACCAAACAACGAATTATAGCCTTCCGTACCTTTTGTGAACTGGTACAATTCCACGTTTAGGCCCTCTTCGGTCCATAAACCCTCTTCCTTTGCCACAAAGATCAGCGCATCCCCATTTGAAGGAAGGTATCCGTGCCTGATAGTCTTGACTCCAGAAGTCGAGGTATTAACACCCTGTTCAACATTTGTCGGGGTATTAACACTCTGTTCAACAGAGGTGGGGGTGTTCACTTTCTGTGAATCACTCGAATCCGAAGAACCGCTCGGATTTAGTAGGATTACACCAATGCCTGCAAGCACGATTAAAGCAATGAATATCCCGAATATTTGTTTTTTCTCCATAAGTACCTCCATTAAGGCTCGTTTGGCATCAGCCAAAAACCAATTGAGGTGTCCATAGGATAATAATGAGGAATTTATATGTCGATATTTGAGTAAAAATAGCCTTGACTTATACACAAGCAGTTTTATTCCGGCAAAATTGCCTCATTTTTTCGATTTCGTTGTTCTTTCCTGAAGCTATTTTTTGCCGCAAAAAGTTCAAAACCGGAATTACTATGTCAATAATTGCTTAATTCTGAGCATATAAATTCCTTGTTTTCGTGCATATATCATGGGTCTTCATTTAATGAAGATCATAATTTAAGATTCACTTCCAAAACAGTTTTCTGAAATTTCCTCAGGCACTGGACTGGAATTGTGTATTAATTTTGAGTTGTGAGAATAAAAGTAAGAATAAAATTTGAGGTCAAAACAGACACAAAATCGATAGCCTTCAGGTAAGATTATTCTTTAATCGAGGACCTGCGGCGTTATACTGGTGTATCTCATGAATTACGAATCAAATCTATATCCGGAAAAAGGTTCACATAATATTTCCTTACGGTCCGGCTTTAAACTTTCAGGGAGGGATAAAAACGGCAACAATTGATCTGAAGAGTATCTCGCTATCCTATGGAAATAACGGCACAAGCCATAAGGCACTTTCAGATGTTAATCTGAGCATAGAAAATGGCGAATTTGTTTCCCTGATTGGTCCTTCCGGATGCGGGAAAAGTACAATAATTGATGTAGCCTCAGGCTTACTTCCCCCTTCAAAAGGCTTTGTCCTCATAGACGGGGCCAAGGTAAAAGGACCTGGAACTGATCGTGGTACCGTATTTCAGGATTATTCGCTCTTTCCCTGGATGACCACATTTGAAAATGTCTGCTTTGCGATTGAGAATGCAAAAAAAACTGGGGAGCGCAGAGATATAGAGAAAATGGCGCAGAAATTTCTTGATCTTGTAGGGCTTGGGAAATTTAAGGATGCATATCCAGGCACCCTGTCGGGTGGAATGCGGCAGCGTGCCTCAATCGCCAGGATGTTCTCCATGGATCCTAAAGTTTTCCTTATGGATGAACCCTTTGGAGCTCTTGATTCCCTCAACAGAATATATATGCAGGACCTTCTTTTGCATCTCTGGTCCGAGGGAGAGCAGCGAAAGACTGTCCTTTTTGTTACTCATGATGTGGATGAAGCACTTTTGCTTTCAGACAGAATTGCTATCATGACACCTTCTCCCGGGAGTATAAAAAAAGTAGTTGAAGTTCCGTTCTCCCGCCCAAGGCACCGTAAAGATCTCAGTATTGACCCTAATTATCTTGCTCTAAAATCCCACCTGCTTTCAATATTATATGGTGAGATGGTAGAAGAAATCGAAAAGCAGGAAAAAGAACTGGAAGGATTTGTATGATGTCCGAAAATAGCTTCAGAGCAGGCACTGTAACTGGAAGGGTTAGCATAATATCCAAAAATAGCCTCAGAGCAGGCACTGTTTTTGCCATTTTATTTGCTACTCTTATCCTGACAGTGGCATTTCCTGACTCACCTGAACAGATGGTAAATAACAATAGTGTATTTGTTGGCGTTATTTTTCTTCTCATGATTACTTATGGGGCAAAATTGTACCTTAACCAGGAGAAGATAGTCTCAACCACTGACATATTTCTCATCATATCTTTGGGACTATTTCTCTGGGAGCTGCTTCTTGGTAAATTTGCGCTGCTCGATTCGTTCATCTTTCCAGGCCCCGCGAAAGTTTTCATGGTGTTTCAAACTGACGGGAAAAAGATGGCAGATGGTATAGTCAGTTCTATGGGCATTCTTCTGGCAGGCTACTCTCTTGCCCTTGCACTTGCTATTCCGATAGGGCTTTATGCAGGCTGGAAAAAAAGACTATTTAATGTAGCGTATCCAATTGCAAAAACGGTCTCTCCTATCCCGGCAACTGTATATCTGCCATATTCGATCGTGCTTCTACCGACATTCAGGGCATCTTCAATCTTTTTGATTTTTATTGGAGCATTTTGGCCCATCCTTGTTGGTTCTGTTTACGGAGTATTCTCAACGGATTCCCGCCTCATCAACTCAGCACGCACACTGGGCCTTTCAGACTACCAGATGATAAGAAGAATCCTTCTACCTGCTGCATTACCGTCTATATTTTCGGGTGCAATGATAGCATTGATACTCTCATTTATCACTTTGACAGTTGCTGAAATGATAGCAGCAACATCCGGGCTTGGCTGGTATATCCAGTACTATCACCAGTTTGCGAATTATGACAGGGTGCTTGCAGGCATGATTCTGATGACATTAATTGTCATAGCGATTATGGCCCTCTTTGATCGTGTTCAGAAGCACTTTTTACGCTGGCATCCCGTACATGGAGAGGGTGGAGGCTCTGCTCCCTCTCTCTGAGTGTGTTCAAAAGCACTTCTCATGTTGAGTAAAGCACTTACACTCGTCTTTCCGGCGGAAGACTGAAAAACAGATTAGCTATCGAGAAAATGAATCAATTCGTTCCTATGATAACAGTTAATCTAACTGTATGTGGTGGTGAATAGAAATGGATTCTCTTTAAACACCTTCACTGCTAGATTTGCTTTTAAGACCTGAAATGCGGAAAAAAAGTATTTCTTCTCCTGGGGGTGGGGCAAAAAGCATTGAAGATATCACGATGCTTCCAAAATCTTCCTGTACATCAGTTTTCCCTCATATAAGAAAATTAAAAGAGAAGGGATTAATTGGATTCCATCTCTGAATCTCGTATTCGGAATAATGAATCAAGGTTTCGGATCATAAAAATTATTTCTGAAACTCTTAATGACTGAGAATAAAATTGGTTTTTGGATGATTTCGAGAATTGGGGAAAAAAGCTAAAATATACGTTTATTTCCATAGTAAGCTTTTATGGTAATTTATTTATACGTGCGATATTAATAATATATTATGTCTTCATTGGTCGGTAATGCTGAATCCCTTAGCCAACAAATTCCTACGGATCTAGCTTTTGAATATGCCATTATTTTAATGATCATTGGATTAGTGATGCTATTCTTTTTGATTTTCACTCTGCATCATGATATTCGGAACAAACCAAATATCTAGAATCTTTTATTTTCCGCAGGCTTTTCAGGCTATAGCTCTCAATTATCTACTCTTTTATATTCGAAGATATGAATGGGAGTATATCTCATTCGTGAAGTACTACAAACCGATCGCGAGCCAGCTGAATTTGGATGCCAAAAAACAGGCAGGTTTGCGATAAATACTCAAAAATCTTCACATCAAGGGATGTTCTATAATCTAGAGTCAACAAATCCAAATATCTCAAAATCATCTCTAACTTGAAAATCTTCACCACATTTTGTACCAAAATAAAATCTTCATTGCCTATTGATCCTCTTAAATGCTTGGTAACCCAAAGGTGATGCAAAAGGCTCAAAATTACCACTGGCAATACCAAGATCTTTAAAAACTTCAAGAGATTTGAAACTATTCAGCCTACCCAAAATCAGTTGGTTGATATCGGTTTTCACATAATATATTTTACGATTTTTTTCTTTCAATGTCAAAAGAATTTTCACTTTTTAGATCAATTTATATTAGTAACATTATACTAAAGTTACATGAATTTTCTTACTAACAAGTAAAATAAAGCGATAAAGCAAAAGATCAGGAATAAATGCATCAATACTCCAAGCATTACTTCAGAACCTACGTTGCGGTCTTTTAAATATGGAACATTTTGTTTCAAAGTGGAGAGGAAATTCCCAAGAAAGTCTGCCATAGTTATATAATAATTTTTTCCCATATATAGAATTATAGTTTTGAGTTTATCGCAACTTTCATGATAACCTGATTCTATTACCTTTCGCACCTTTGCCGAAAATAAAAGAGTTCCCGGATAAAAAAGTACCTGACTTTGTCACTTCCAAAACCTCGATGCTGTTATATTTCTTGTGGGAAAATAAAGTAAATGGGATTCTGCATGGGGAACGTTAGTTTTGAGAAAATTATGGTTGCAACCGACGGCTCGGCCTGCTCAAGGCTTGCTGCCAACAAGGGGATAGAGCTTACCAGGTTGAGCCGAGGGACGGTTTACGCAGTTTATGTGGTATCCACAGACTACTTTTCTTCTATGGCTGTGGACTTTGACTGGGAAAGGATGCACCAAACATTGAAAAAAGAGGGACTTCAGACTGTAGATTCTGTAAAAGAAGCAGGGGAAAGGGAAGGAGTCAATGTGGAGTCTGTCCTGCTTGAAGGCCATCCTGCAGATGAGCTGACCCGGTATGCAGAAGAAAATGAGATGGATATCATTGTTATGGGCACTCTCGGAAGAACAGGAATTGATCGCCTACTTTTAGGCAGTGTTGCAGGAAACGTGGTGCGTCATTCGAAGGTGCCTGTTATGGTTATAAGAGAAAAGTGTAAGTCTTAAGGGAAAAGCGTAAGTCCTGAGGCTGAGCTCAGGCAACTTTATCTCTTAATACTTTGCTTCTCAATTTTAAATTATTTCTTTTTCGCCTTCACTGTTACTTATCAGCTTTCAATTTTCTTTTTCACGGCTGCTGCTGCGTTTTCAGGAGAGCCGGTTTCCCAGAGTTTCCTGACTTTAGCACTTTTGAGAGCGGGGGTTAAGGAATCTATTTTTGCCTGAACGGCTGCAAGCATTTTCTCATTAACGCCAGGGGGCTCTATGCCCAGGAATTTCTGGGCTTTAAGTGTCTCGGTTTCCCTGAAAATAGCACGATCAACTCCTGTTCGGACTCCTGTCTTCAGGGACTCGATTGCATCCTTCCACTGGGCAGCCCAGGGTGTATCAGGAATAGTTGTGTGGTGGATATCGGTTCTTTCCACTTTGATAGCTGCAAGGTGGCACGCTTTTACGCAGGCTCCGCAGTAGGTGCAGAAATCCTCAGCAAAAGCGATCTTTCGCGGGTCTTCAGGATCTGTAGGCACGTACCACAGCTCAGAAGGACAGACATTGAAGCAGCCGCGACAGCCCTGAGGATCGCATTCTTTCAGATTCACTTCTATAAGGCTCAGTTCCCCTTCCATGGGCTTTTGCAAATCCACGGCTTCATATGGGCAGACAGCTTTACAGCGGGCACACTGCGTACATTTCAACTCATCTATGTTAACCTTCCCTTCAACTTTCGGAGCTTCACACGGGCGTTCCCCTTTAACCTTTATCGCTTCTTCCGGGCAGATATCCTGGCAGAGTACACAGTAGTCGCATTTATCCTCATCCACAAGGATTTGCTCAAAGGGGACGGGATTTTCAGGGGTTGGTTCGCGCTCGAGCAGGACAAAAGCATCACAGAAACGGGCACAGATTCCGCAGAAATTACATTTGTCAGTGTCAATTTCGATCTCTCCTTCCGCCTCTTCCTTGAAAGGCGCTATCTCTTCTTTTTTCGGAAAGGTGAACTCAACTTCAATTGCATCTTGAGGGCACGCTCCTTCACAGAGAGCACAGGGAAGGCATTTTTCATTGATCTTTACATATGTGTCATATTTTGGGTACTGCTTTTCATCAGGCACTTCTCCGATAGCCTCAAAGGTAATAGCATGGACAGGGCAGAGATTTGAACACATCCTGCAGAAGGTGCACTTTTCAAGGTCCATCATTACCGGAGGAGCGTCAAGCCCGGTTGCAATTTCATGCACGGGCCCGAGTTCGAGGGCTTTCGTGGGGCAGATTTCTACACAGATTCCGCAGCCGTTGCAGCGCTTGTAGTCATAGTCAAGATTCTTGATGGACTTCTCGGTTGACTGAGTATAGAGAAAATGAGAACCTTGAAGGTCCATGCCGGTTGTAACCGTAATCTTTTCCTGGTTTGGTTCCTGGTTTTCACTCTCGACAGTAGCGGTCCCTTCGGCTTCGAATTCCCCTGCTCCGAATTCTCCGGTATCGAGCTCTTCAGCTTTATTTTCTTCGGCTCCGCCGCAGCATCCTCTGCATACTTGAACCTCCTTTTCAGGGTATTCCTCGCTCACTGTACCACCTCCCCAAGTTCGGTTCCGGTTTCATCATACCGGAGCTCGGTCCCTATTGGTCCGATTTCTTCAAGTTCCTTTACAAACTCAGTAATTGTGTTCGAGAAGCGTTCTCCTTCGGCAGCCGAGATCCAGAGGGTTCTGAGCCTCTTCGGATCAAGCCCGACTTCCTTTATAACTTTTTTTAAGACATCCATCCTTTGTTTTGCATCAAAATTCCCGTGGATATAGTGGCACTCGTCCATCCTGCAACCCGCAACCAGCACTCCATCGGCTCCACCTTTTAAGGCTTCAAGCACAAACTCCGGATTTACCCTTGCAGAGCACATTGTACGGATAACTCTGATATTCGTCGGGTAATGCAGCCTGGACATGCCTGTAAGGTCTGCACAGGCATAACTGCACCAGTTACAGAGGAAAGCTACGACGAAAGGACTCTGCGACTTGTGCGCAGTTGCAGCCTTTATCTGGGCAAAAATCTGTTCGTTTTCAAAGTTCCGCATCTGGATTGCTCCCACAGGGCATGCGGCACTGCAGTCTCCGCAACCATAACATGAAACCTCGTCTACCACAGCTTTTTTGTTTTCAATACTGATCTTCCCGAACTTGCAGACTTCTACACAGGTTCTACACCCTGTGCATTTATCAGAATCAATATGCGCACCCATTGGGTCTGCTTCAAGCTCGCCTGTACCCAGTAATTGCATCACTTTGGAAGCACATGCACTCCCCTGCGCAATCGAGACCTGAATTTCTTTGGGTCCGGAGGCGCAGCCTGCCAAAAAAACCCCGCTTACAGGAGCATCAACAGGGCGCATTTTTGGGTGGGCACTTGCAAAGAAACGGTCTGGTCTCCGCGCAAGATTTAACATCCTCCCTATGCCTTCTGCGGCTTTGCTGGGCTCGGAACCCGTTGAAAGTACAACAAGGTCATTAGCTTCTTCCTCAGTCTTCGACTCCAGAGTATTTTCATAACGGATTACAGGCCTGCCGTCTTCACCTGCGTAAATTTCGGCAACTTTCCCACGGATGAAGTCCACACCCATTGCCTGAGTCCTTATGTAATATTCTTCATACATTTCTCCTGAAGCCCTAATGTCAATATAATGGATTGTAATCTCAGTATCAGGATAGCGTTCCTTGATCATCTGTGAGTTCTTGAGCGCAGCCATGCAGCAGAACCTGGAACAATATTCGTTGCCAACAGTTTTGTCCCTGGACCCTACACACTGGATGAATGCAACTCTTTTTGGAGGTTTGCCTGTAGAAGGCACAAGGACTCTTCCGCCTGTAGGCCCTGCAGAGTTCAGCATACGCTCAAGCTGCATATTTGTTATAACATCAGGGTACTTCCCGAAGCCATATTCCTTTTTCCTGGACGCGTCAAAAAGTTGGTAACCGGTTGAAACGATTACTGCTCCGACTTCAAACTCAATCTCTTCAGGCTTTTGATCATAATCCACAGCGTCTGCAGGGCAGGCCTGCATACAGAGCCCGCAACCCACACAGTGGTCAGGGTCAATGAGTACTACCTGAGGGACAGACTGGGGAATTGGCATATATATGGCTCTGGCCTTTCCAACCCCGTAATTCATGGGATTATCGATTTCCACAGGACAGACAGCTGAGCAGAGGTCTACACAGCCTTTGCAATTGTCTTCATGCACGAACCTTGGTTTGCGTTTGACTTTTACATGGAATTTGCCGACAGACCCGGAAATATCGGTAACCTCGGAATATGTATAAAGAGTGATATTGGGGTGGTTCTGAACTTCAGTCATTTTTGGAGCAAGTACACAGATTGAGCAGTCATTTGTGGGAAAGACCTCGTTCATCAGGGCCATTTTGCCTCCGATGGTAGACTCCCTTTCCACCATAGTGACTGGAAAACCGGTGTCAGCAAGGTTCAGAGCCGCCTCAATACCTGCAACTCCTCCTCCTATAATAAGGACATTTCTGCTGGCTTTAGAGCTTGTTGCACTCAGTTCCTTGAGAAATTTTGCCTTTGCAACTCCCATCCTGATCAGGTCGAAAGCTTTCTGGGTCGCCATCTGGGGGTCATCTGCGTGCACCCAGGAGCACTGTTCCCTTATGTTTACCATTTCCATAAGGTAAGGGTTCAGACCGGCTTTTTCCATCACATGCCTGAAGGTCTTTTCGTGCAGCCTTGGGGAGCAGGCAGCTATTACTATTCTGTCGATTTTGTTTTCTTTTATTTCCTTGATAATGCCTTCCTGTCCGGAATCGGAACATAAAAACTGTACTTCCCGGGCAAGCACCACATCTTCCAGTTCAGCTGCCATTTCCTGCAGGGCTGACACATCTATCACTCCCGCAATATTCAGTCCGCAGTGGCAAATATAGACTCCGATTCGCATATTGATGACTCCGTATACCTGTGTAATGTTAACGAGTATGTCCTGATCTAACTTTACATATATTTTTAGATATGACTTGCAAGTTCTAATTTTTGGGTTATAATTCAGGACTGTCTATTCAAAGCATTTTGCTATACAGAAAAGTCAAGCTCGGTACAGCCGTTTAGTAAAGGCTTTTTTTAAACTGAAAACAATTTTATCTTTTTTTCATGAATTGTTATTTACTCATGAATTTGTTACTTTTATGCATCCCTTTATGCATCCCTATACTTTTTCTCCTGAACTGAATAAAAATATATGGGTTTTGTACAAAATCAAAACCTTTATTTCATAGGGTTTTTTCCAAACTTACTCAGAATCGATTTAACATTTTAGAAACCAGATATATTTCCAATTATTCCAATAATTCTGTTACTGTTAATTCTCACTGGTTGAATGTACACTCTGAGATTACACAACTTGGATTTGTGAGTTCGCATTTATAAACGAGTTTATAAATGACAGTCTATTTATATAATATAATTTATATTTATTAATATATTAACTTGCTTATCCATCTGGCACTTAACCGAATTAACCGGCATTTAACCCCGTAACCTGAAACTAAGAATGTCAATTGTATCTTACCTGATACCTGTTAAATCCTGCCTGCATGGTCATGGACAAAAGCCTTAATTTCACTGAACCTGCCTTATTACCGGAGTTTTACCAATTGATTTATAGTTTGAGAGCTTAATTCGTAATCGATAAGCCAGTTTTTAATAAGTCTATTTTAAACCGTTACTTTAAAAAAAGTTTAACGGAAAAGTGGTTCTATGGCAGTGAACAAGATAATTCCTGTAGAAAAAAGCCATTTCTATGACTGATCTGGATAAAATTGGAGATTATAATTATAAATATAAGTTATTATGCTATAAATAAAAATAATTACATAAGTAATTTATATAATTTAAAATACCCCCACTTTATAAACGGCTCAGGTATGTTCTCTTCATCGATAATTAAGGATTGTTTCAATTTAAAAGCAAAAGGAGCTTTTGTATGGCTGAACATAATGAATTAAAGCAGAAAATGTATGAATGGACTGAGAAATATGCAAACCGGGCAGGCTACAGGCTTAACCCGGATAAAGAAGCCCTTGATTATGTTCTTGACGGGCTCGTTGTAAAGCTTGAAAAGTTCGGAAGGCGTTACTGTCCCTGCAGAATAGTCACTGGAATTGAAGAAGAGGATAAAAAAATAGTGTGTCCCTGCATCTACCATAAGGAAGAAGTTGAAAGGGATGGAAACTGCCACTGCGAACTTTTCTTTAAATCGAATTAAATTGAACTCACTTACATTCAGTCTGCCTGTAAGGAGGCCCTTAATGATCTATTTCCAGGGCTTAGTGAAGCCAATTTACTAAAAATGTTTTATTTTATCTCAGGCAGCCCGGAAATTGAAAAGTCTGCATTTCAATTAGAAGAATTTGAGGGCTTGAGTTAATTTGGGTAGTGTCGGCAGGGTCTTTCGCATTGCAATCTAAAATTAATACTGATTGATACTGAAAACAAAAAAGCAAGGGTTTAAGGAAGGTTACATAGATACATCTAAAAAGGTCATTTGACCCAATTTTCTATTGACGCTTTTAATTTTGCTTCTTAATATATATTATTTAACCGATATCCTCTTTAATAAAGTTTAACGCAAGCATAAAATTTGATTCAAGGGTGACCTGGAATGACAAATGCAATGGAACTCTATCAGATGCTTCCAAAGACGAACTGCAAAAAATGCGGAAAAACCTCCTGTATGGCGTTTGCAGTAGCCCTTATGGCTCGCGAACTCACACCCGATGACTGCCCGCCTTTGAAGGATGAGCCGAAATACAGAGAGGGTTATGAAAAGATAAGCGGCCTCTTCAAACCGTCGGAAGGCGCAACCGAAACAGGGCTTGTAGTGCACGAAGACCTGTGTTTTGGATGCGGAAATTGTGTGGTTGCCTGTCCTGTCAATGTGGCAAATGATCCTTATGGCGTCGGCTCGGGAAATGCTCCCAAGAATATAAATAAACTGATCCTGACCATCGAAAACGGTATTGTAAAAGCCCAGAATGTAGGCGAATGCCGTCGTTTCGGAAAAAACAAAATTCTCTGCAACGGCTGTATAGTAACCTGCCCTGTAGAGGCAATCGAGTTTGTGTGAGGTAAGTGGACATGGAGAAAAATTATCATGTATGTACAGGCTGCGGACTCCTTTGCGACGATATTGAGGTCGAGTCTGAAAAGAACATAATAAATAAAGTTTATACAGCTTGCAGGGTAGGCGTAGCCCACATGAAAGAAGGAAAGGAGGAAGCAATTTTCCGGGTCGATAATAAGCCTGTCAATGAAGAGACTGCAATCAGTGAGGCTGCATCGATCCTGAAAAATGCAAAAAACCCCCTTATTTTCGGGCTTGGAACTTCCACCAGCGAAACCCATAAACTGGCAATCGAGCTGGCAAGAAAAACCAACGCAACCCTTGACGATACTTCCTCTTTTTGCCTGGGCAGTCTGGTTGAGGCTCTTATCCATAATAAAATTAAGACCTGTACCCTTGACGATATAAGGAATAAAGCCGATGTTATTATTTTCTGGGGTGCAGACCCGTCTGACTCTCACCCTCGCCATCTTTCAAAATATTCATACTTTCCCCGAGGAAGCGAAAAGCAGCGAGGCTGGGAAGAAGAGAGAACTGCAATTGCAATAGATATTAGAAAGTCCCATACCGCAAAGATTTGTGGAAATTATTTCTTCCAGATCCCGCCAGGCGGAGACACCGAGTTCATTGATGCCCTGATTGCAGGACTTTCCGGAAAGCTGCCGAAAACATCCTATAATTATCCCCCCAAGAAAATCCTTGAGCTGGCAAATATCCTTAAAGGGGCAAAATTCGGTATAGTTTTTGCAGGACTTGGCCTGATATATTCGCTTGAAAACCTTGAGCCTCTTTTCAGGCTCATGAAAGCCCTGAACGAAAAAGCAAACTTCCACCTGGTGCCAATGGTTGGGCACTACAATATGCGGGGCTTTAATGAAAATCTCTTTGCCGAAACAGGATATGTGAACAGTGTAAAGTTCGAAAACGACATAGTAAGACATGGCCCCGAGTATTCAATTGTCGAATCCCTTAAAGCAAAAACCGTGGATGCAGCCCTTATTATCGGTTCGGACCCGCTTTCGAGCCTTCCGAGATCTATTGCAAAGAACCTGTTTGAAATTCCGGTTATCTCAATGGACCCCTGCGAAACGCTGACTTCCAGAAATGCAAAGGTTTACATCAACACCGCAATCAGCGGGGTGGAGGCAGGAGGCACTGCCACGCGCATGGATGGGACTAAGGTAAGCTTTAAACCTGTTGTTGAGACAAATCACCCGTCTGATGAAGCAATCCTCAAGAAAATAATGGAGGCCCTCTGATGGATTTCGGATCTTTTCTTACAGTTCCCGAAATAAAAGTCAAAGTCGTAACCTACAGGGATATCTTTCAGGATAAGGCTATGATCGAAAACCGTTTTGGGGAGGAGTACAGGGACCGCTCTGCCGTCATAAAGCTGGACCCTGCAGACCTCAAACAGTTGAGCGTGAAAAAAGGCGACACAGTTATCTTGAAAAACTCCTTCGGAAGGGTTGTGGTCAGGGCTGAGGAATCGGGATACGAAACCTCACACAGGGGCATCGCATATATGCCTAACAGCCCCTGGTCCAATATTCTGGTCTCGGATGACACCGGAGGTACAGGAGTCCCGAAGTTTAAAGACATATCCGTAACCGTTACCAGTGCAAAAGGGGAAAAAGTAACTGAACCGGGATTTTAAATTATTTGCTGATAAGGTTTGCAAATTACCTTAAAACGGCAAAATTATTTTTATTCATCTCCCATATCAGGATGATCTTTGAGAGCAGGCAGGGTAAATTATGGCTGATAAACTCCTGAAATTTACCAGGGTCTTGAGAAACGGAACCGTTTTTTACCGTTTTGAAGGTTTTGAAAACATACATTCGAGGTGGGAACTGCCCTGTGAGTACCTATCTGGCCCTCACTTCGCAGCCTGGGATAAGGTTCTATTATACTCGGAAGGGAAAAATCTCTTTTCTCTTGCTAAGGGAAGTGAACTCTCGGAAAGAGCATATTCTGAACTGATGTCCATTATTTGCACAGGAAAAAAGAGGTTGAAGGAAATCCGAAGCTGACACTCTTTTTGAATCTTTAACCTCCTGACATTTAAAATGGTTTTAGGGCGGAAAGCACTGCAAACTTTCCTCTTCTGTCCCCTGCATGAATATAAAGGTTTGAGTGAATTAGATGTAATTATTTACATCCAAAATTATAGTCCAGGTCTCTTAAATTCGGGACGAAAAAAATAGAAATTAAGGTGAGGATATCAAATCCTCATATTCCTTTATACTAAATTCTTCTATTTTTTTTATTTATATTTCTTACTTTTATTTTTACTTTTTATTTATTTTAATTTAAAT